>CAZHOB010000064.1:0-1533 GCA_964534465.1 uncultured Candidatus Saccharibacteria bacterium | reverse complement strand
GGATTCGGAGGATTTGCTGCGCTTCTCGTACTCCCTGCAATCGCACTCATTGCGCAACCCGACATCGGGACACTCGGGATTATCTGCATCTCTGTTTCGGCAATATTCTTTGCTTCAGGTGCTTCATGGAGACAGATTGCTGCAGTCGCCTGCATCGGTATCGTCGCGCTCGCACTTGTGGCCTACGAAAAACCATACGTACGAGACCGTATCGTCACATTTTTCTACCCAGCCGAAGGCCAACAGGTACAGGCATACCAAATAAAACAATCGCTCATTGCTATCGGCTCAGGTGGCATTTTCGGCCGTGGCTTCGGGCAGGGGATTCAAAAATTCACGTATCTACCTGAACCGATGGGCGATTCTATTTTCGCAGTGGCAGGCGAGGAGCTTGGATTTATTGGGTCAGTCTTCATCGTGGCACTATTTATGATGTTTGCACTCAGAGGCTACAGCGTAGCGGCTCGAGCACCCGATCTCTTCGGTTCATTGCTCGCAGTCGGCATATCCACCTACCTTGTTTGCGAGGCTTTTATCAACATCGCTTCCATGCTTGGAGTTGCACCTCTTACCGGCATACCACTTACATTCATTAGCCAAGGAGGAAGCGCCATGCTCGCTTCGCTTGGCAGTGCCGGCTTGCTCTTGAACGTCTCTCGCCGTCGCGGATAACGCCAATCCGAGCGTTTGAGAATGAGTGGCAGGGCGCTACAATAGGCACTATGCGTATCGTTTTGCTTGGTGGCGGAACCGGAGGACATTTCTATCCGCTCATCGCGGTCGCCGAAGCTCTTGAGGTGCTCACCAAAGAGCGTACTCTCATCGAACCTGAGCTCTACTACATCGGCCCGGAACCCTTCGAGCGCACAGCGCTTTTGGAGCACGACATCACTTATATCCCCGGCTCTGCGGGCCGTATACGTCGTTACCCGAGTATTTTTAATGTGTTGGGGGTTTTTGCTACCGCGTGGGGTATCTGCACCTCTATTCTCCAGCTCTACAGGCTGTATCCGGACGTAGTCTTCTCCACCGGTGGCTTTGCCGCCTTCCCGAGCCTTTACGCTGCGCGTCTTTTGCGGATTCCGGTAATTATTTATGACGCTGATGCGACACCTGGAAAAGTATCACTTTGGTCTGCAAAATTTGCCCGCTGGATTGGCGTTGCGCATTCGGAAGCTGCGGGCCATTTCCCTGCATCAATCCGCGACCGAATCGCACACATCGGACACCCTATCCGGAAAGAGATCGAATCACCCGCCAAAGAAGGTGGGTATGAGTTTCTGAAACTCGATAAGAATGTACCGACGATACTCATCATGGGCGGTTCGCAAGGCGCGCGCGCCATCAAGGAAAAAATGCCCGAGTCAGTCGGCATTTTCATCCTGCCGCCATCACGCGCCGCCTTGCAGGAGCGCCTCAGCCAGCGCGGACAGGATACGGCTGAAGTGATCGCGCGGCGCATGCGCGATGCCATTTCCGAAATGAGCCACTATAAGGAGTTCGATCATGTGGTGGTCAATGACCAGTTTGACG
>CAZHOB010000063.1:0-1754 GCA_964534465.1 uncultured Candidatus Saccharibacteria bacterium | reverse complement strand
AAAATCCGAAATCCAAAATCGAAAATCTGATCACGCTCGGGTGATGAAATGGCAGACATGCGGGTCTTAGAAGCCCTCACTCCTGCTAGACATTCTTCCAGAATGCCGCCAAATTGAAGCAAATCTTGCTTCGAATTCTAGGCGTGGTAACGTTCCCAAGTTCTTTCGATTTGCATGCGCTGGAAATGGCAGTTTTCGCTCGGGTGGTGGAATGGGATACACAGGAGTCTTAGAAGCTCCCGCCTCACGGCTTGCGGGTTCGAGTCCCGCCCCGAGCACCAGCCGCCGGGTCTTTCGGTATAGGAAAGATTTGACCATTCCTATACCTTTCTCCTACACTTAGGCATGAAAGTCGAATCTACGACGGTTACTAACTTGGTTAGGAACACTGAAAGCCGGATTTACTACCTCCGCGCGAAAATCAACGGGAGGCTGATTTGGCGCTCTTTGGACACGGATAGTTTCACCGTAGCTAAGCTCAGAAAGACCGACCTCGAAACCGAACTCCGGAAGACCATGCCGAAGCCGGAGCGCGGCGCGCACATCAACCCCAGGATGACGTTTGCCGAAGCTGTGGAGCTTTATCGCGAGCATGTGCGAAGTTTGCCGAGGGTGAAAACGGAGGCTGCCATCACTGCCCGCATGCGCTCGATTGTGGCCGTCAGCCGCACATGGCCGGAAGTATTGACCATGGAACTTCGGCGTATCACCGAGAAGCAGCTCAAAGATTTCATGTTCCGTTACGACCGTGGAGGCCTTGCAAACAAAGAGTCGGCGAACCACGGCAAGGTCTACACGGCTGGGAATTCTCCGAGCCAGATTAACAAGATGGTGGAGTTCTTCCGCAACGTCTTCGAAATCGGAATCCGTGGCGGAATCATGCATGTGAATCCGGCACGGAATCTGGAACGCAAGCCCGTCCGCCCGAAGCTTCTTCATCTGCCTAGCACGGAGCAGTTCAAGCGGATGGTTGATGCCGTGCGCGCATCGCAAGGGTGGGGGCGTGTCGCTGGAGACTTGATGGAGGGATTGGCGTATTCGGGAATGCGGCTTGGCGAATCTAGGCGACTGCGCTGGGAGCATCTCGACTTCGACCGTGGAATGATGACGGTCTATGGCACCAAAACGTTGAGCAGTGCGCGGACAATACCGATGCTGGATGCATTTCGTGCGCTGACGCTGCGGATTAGGGACCACAAAGACTACAAAAGCACCGACCGCGTGTTTCAGGCCAACGTGTGCCAAGAAAGTCTGAAGCGGGCGTGCAAGGTGGTTGGGGTGAAAAAAATGACGCACCACGATTTGCGGCATCTGTTTGCCACAACCTGCATCGAGGCGGGTGTGGACATACCAACTGTCGCGCTATGGCTCGGGCACAAGGATGGCGGCGTGCTCGCGATGCGAACCTACGGGCACATTCGCCCGGCCCATTCGGTCGAGGCGGCGAAGAAAGTGCAGTTCACTTGAGTCCATTTGAGTCCACTTGAGATAAATTGGGATATGTAGAGTCCTCTAAAGTAATATAGAGACCTTTATTAGAATGTAAGCCGGTGAAACTTAACATATTTTGTTAAGGCCGTAAAAAGGTTAATCTTTTGTCGAACAATTGTGGTATAATATGCGTCTGAGCAGGTGTTCTTTCGCAGTTTTCATCGACGTGAAGCGACCGGGTTTCACGAGGGTTCGAGTCCCCGCACGTCGTCAGGCCCCAAGGCGCGAATGAATCGCGACCCCCGGCCCCAAACATAAACACC
>CAZHOB010000062.1:0-1768 GCA_964534465.1 uncultured Candidatus Saccharibacteria bacterium | reverse complement strand
GTTGCTTTCTTTGAAACATTTCCAGGCTGTTCTCATTCTCTTGCTCCTGGCCTGGCGTCCAATCGCTGTACAGAGAACACCCTGCTTCGCTATCGGGATCTCCGTTTTCATTTGTATGAAAAATCCGCCGGATGGCCTCCAAAAAATTCTTGGAATTCTCCGTCTCCCGTTGTTTTCCTCCCGCTACCGTGCGCAGATCGGCTGCATATGCCTCGAGTTCCGCGAGTGTGTACTTACGAAGACTGCTCTCGCATTCTTCGAATGAGAATTCTTTTTTGGGATCTGTGTTACATCCCTGTGCGATGGCCAAAACTGCCTCGAGGTTTTTTCGTAGATCTCTGGCAATGATCAGGCATCGTTCTCGTTGTTGTAAGCCGTACATATCTCCTTTTTTTGCCAACTGCAACTCGATAGGATTTTCGAGTGCTTCCCAATGAGTTTTTTTCTTTTCATTGAGCCAGGATACAAATATTTTCGGTTCAAAAGAAGGCATATGCCCCAAAATAACCTGAAAGTATTTCCTGTCAATTTTTGTTAGGTTGCAGCATTAACCTTACACAAGAGGATTCTGAAAGAAGGGCGTGACAGACTACCTCCGCAGGTGTTTTGCGGTTCATGCCCATGCCCAAATGGATCTTGTGGTAGTTGTACCAGACGAGCCATTGCTGCAAGCCAATGTTCTGCCGTTCGATGCAGTCATCGGGGTGAAGGTATACGTAGCAGCAACGGTGCTTGAGGCTGTCATGGAACTTCTCGACCTTCCCGTTGTGCTCGGGATGGTAGGGCTCATTCTTGATATGCACGATCCCTGCCAGAGCGCAGGCAATCGAGAAGCGGGTGCCCCACTCACGACCGCAGTCCGTGCGGATCGCGCGGATGACAAAGGGCGCTCTCGCAATGACGTAGTGAAGGAATCGGACGGCACTGTCCTGGTCGCGGTGCTCGAAGAGCTTTGCGAAGGCGAAACGCGACCGGTCATCGAGACAATCGAAGCATACGCGCCGCACCCGTCCCCACGGGAAGCTCGTGTCCATCTGGATTTCCTCTCCCACACGTTCCTTGACATAGCGTTGCGGCTTCGGCCGGGGGATGCGGACGAGCGTGCGCTCGTGCTGAGAGCGCCTCCAAATGCGCCAGACTGTTGCCGGATGGACGCGATGTCCCGCGGGCAGCCGTGCCGCGATGTCATAGATGTTCCAATCGTGATGCTCCTCGAGCATGCGCAGAACAACGGCTTCCGTTTCCTTCGTGCTGCGATTCCATGCCGTGCCGTTCTTCGGTCCGGTCTTCTTGGGCAGAAGACCATCAATGCCGTTTGCCTTGTACCTTGTCATCCAGTCGTAGATGGCGAAACGGCTTTTCTTCACGGATGCCGCCGCGTCTGTCACAGAAATTTTGCCGGTGAGGATACGATCAACGAGCGCGGCTTTCATGGCTGCGAGTTGGTAGGCGTGGTGGGATTTCATGCCGCCACGGTAAACCCTCAATGTGTAAGGCTAATTGCTGCAATAAGAACATCAAAAGTCAAATTCAACTTGGAATCGATCGAAATCGCTTTCGGTAGAATTCATATCTCATCCAATTCTTCGCCCCCGACCATTAATCGGGGAACGAAGTAGAAGAGTGGAACAATAATGAGCATTGTCCAGGTGACCCAGACAGAGACCACCGCGAGAAGAGTTCCCGCAGCATAGCCGATAATGCCAGGTATTCCTCTGCGAATGGCCTCCTGACGAGCGTTTTGCGGAATCGCCGGATTGGCCAATTC
>CAZHOB010000061.1:0-1795 GCA_964534465.1 uncultured Candidatus Saccharibacteria bacterium | reverse complement strand
GCCGGCCCGGTCCGGTCTGCTGTGACAGCGAGGCGGCGATTGATGCATTGCTGGAGCAATACGTCGTCGATGCGATGGAAAATGGCGATTCGGTGTCGCATTTTTGCAAGGCTCTGACACCTGCAAAAAAGACGAGTGCCGGTACACATGACGACGGCCTTGCCAACATGACGGCAAGCGAGATTGCCGCTGCCCGAGTCTGAACGCAACAGACGCCACCGTTCGTATTGATTGCCCCGGAGCTTCCGCTCCGGGGCGATTTTCTTTTGATACAATTTTTTCTCAATGGGGTCCAACATTGTATGGGCAATGGTCGGAGGATTTCTTGCGGGAGTTTTTGTGCGTTCGTTCATCGCGCTCTCGTGGCCCTTCGCGGCATTTTTCATACTATTCGCCACCGCATCGCTTGCATTCATCGTTGTCGACAGAGACAAGAAGTACGTCTTCATCGGCATCGCGGTACTGTTCGTTTCGTTTGGCGCAGGAATCGTCCGCATGGATATGGCGGTGCAAACAGGAGACGCTCAGCTTACATCGCGCATCGACAAGAAAGTAACGCTCGAAGGCGTCGTTTTTGCGGAACCCGATGTGCGCGAGACGGGCGCGCATCTCTCGATACGCGCCACGGAACTTATAAACGGAAGTACGACGATTCCCGTGAATGCGGGAGTGCTCGTGCTCGCGCCCGCACACGGCGATGTGTCGTATGGTGATGTCGTTCGAGCCACCGGCACGCTTCAGCTGCCGCAGGCGTTTGATACGGGAGCGGGACGAACCTTTAACTATCCGGAATATTTGGCAAAAGACGGGATTCTCTACGAACTCAATTTTGCACAAGCGACGCGTACGGGAGAAAACAGCGGCAATGCAGTGAAAGCCGCAGCAATTAATCTCAAACACCTCTATATCTCAGGGCTCGGTGCAGTGCTGCCTGAGCCGGAATCGGGATTGGCGGGCGGTATCACGGTGGGCGACAAGCGCTCGATCGGCTCGGAACTCAGCGCCCAATTCCAAAAAGTATCGCTCATCCACATGGTCGTGCTTTCCGGATACAACATTACCATCGTCATCAACGCAATCGCCCGGCTCCTCGAGTGGACGCCGCGTACCATACGATTCGGTGCAAGCGGATTTGGTGTTCTTTTCTTTATCCTAATGGCCGGTGGGGCAAGCAGCGCCGTGCGCGCGGGAGTGATGGCGCTCCTCGCCATGTACGCGCGACTCTCCGGCAGACTGTTCATCGCCTTGCGCGTGCTCGGAGTGGTTGCCGCAGGAATGGTGGCGTGGAATCCATTTACACTCGCATTCGACCCCAGCTTTCAGCTCAGCGCCTTGGCGACACTCGGTCTCGTTTCTTTTACGCCGCTTTTCTTTGACCGACTAATGTGGATTCCGGAGAAATTCGGATTGCGCGAAATCGTTGCCTCCACGCTTGGCACTCAGCTTGCCGTCTTGCCGCTCCTCCTGTATCAAAACGGAAATTTGAGCATTGTCGCGCTTCCGGCGAACTTGCTCGCGCTCGTCCCCGTGCCATTTGCGATGACGTTATCATTTATCGCAGCCGTTGCTGGAATGCTGCTCGGCTCCTACGCAGTGGTACTCGCATTTCCTGCGTACATCGTGCTCGCGTACATCATCGGCGTCGCGCAATTCTTTGCTGCACTCCCGTTCGCTTCCGTATCAGTTGCCGCGTTTAGCGTGTGGTGGATGTTTGCAGCATACGCGATTCTTTTCGGTGGTGTGTGGCTGATACAAAAAAGAAAAGACCGGACATGAAGTCCGGTCAATTCGGCCG
>CAZHOB010000060.1:0-2351 GCA_964534465.1 uncultured Candidatus Saccharibacteria bacterium | reverse complement strand
TCGCAAAAAATAATAGTGCAATTGCGGAGAATTTCGCGCGGGCGAGCATTGCTCTTATCATAACATCGGCGCGGCCCGAAGGGCCGCGCCGCTGTGAGTACGACAACACTATTGCACGCTCAAGACAGGGCCGCTTACGATATTGGAGCTCGCGCCGATAGAAACGTTTTCCTGACTCGCGTAATTGCCTGCAGTGATATACGTATGGCTCACTGCTATGGTGCACGACCCGCCCGCGGGGCACGTGAACAATTGCGACACTCCCCCATCCCCGAAGTAAATGGTAACGGCGGAGGGCGCGGGATTCAGCGTCTGCGTGAAATTGACCTGTAGCGGAGCGTGGCCGGTCATGGGCGTGGCAGCGAGCGGTGCCGAAGGAGTCACGACTGACCCGCCGCTTGAGCTTCCTGCACTTGAGCTTCCGCTACCCCCGGCGCTTCCGGAGCTAGAGCCGGATACCCAATTGCCGTTGCTACAGGTCGCTGTGGCTCCGACACCGGAGTTGCCGACCGTGCCCGCGGGCGCAAAGGCGCCGTTGGCATACATATGTCCATTCCAATAACACGATTCGCCGCTTGTGCCCGACGAAACGCTTCCACTGGTCGTATTCGTACTGTCACCCGATGTGCACACGCCGACACTGGAAGAACAACTTACGTCGAACGTACTCGCTGAGGACTGCGTCGCATCGGCGCCACTCGTGGAAGTGGGCTCTCCACCTCCGCAAAGCGATAGTATCGACTGTCTCGAGAGCGTACCGAAGGTGCCCCAGCCATCGGTACCGCTCGTCGCGATACCGTTTTGCTGCTGCCACTCCTGCACCGCCTGCAGTGTCTGCGATCCGAAGTAGCCCGTTGTCTCTCCTTCGAAAAATCCCTTGGAGCTGAGGAGCTGCTGTAGTTGCTCGACGTCACCACCACTCATTCCGACCGACAGCGTGCGCCAAAACGTCGGGCATTGATCGGTGCTTTGTGTCGTGCCTTCGGAATTTCCACCGGTGGATTGCGTCTGCAGGATCTCCTGCTGCGCCAACTGATTGATCTGCTGCAAAATCTGATGCAGCTGGTCGAGTAATGCCTGCAGTTGTGCCTGGAAATCACTCTGGCCACTGACGGTAGCAGTAACACCCGAAGCAGCGGGAGTAACCGTGGAGGCGGGGGTCGTGACCACGCTCGAGGTAGTGACATTCGAGGTGGAAACGTTGTTCGTACTTATGCCTGCGGAACTCAAAAGATTAATGGCATTGGTTGCTTGGTTCTGTGAAATGCCGCCCGGCACCCATTGGCCGTTGACGCACGTCCAAAACCCCGAACTCATGTTCTGCGTTTGCCCATCGGTGCATGTGCTCTGCGCCAAAGCCACGAGCGGAAGCGAGAAGAGCGTGAGCGACATGCCTGCGAAAACGATTTTTTTTATCATAAAAAGTATTGAGCGATTATGCGTTCAGTATATGGCAACGGCCACCCTTCGGGCCGCCGTTGTTGGGGATATGGAAGGTGAAATTACTTGCGGGCAGCAATAACGTCATCGGCCACATTTCGAGGAACTATCGCGTAGTGCGAGAACTCGAGATTCGGAACTCCTCTACCTTCCGTGGCCGAGCGCAGTTGCGTGGTGAAGCCAAACAATTCCGAGAGCGGCACCTTGGCAGTGATGACGCGCGCCTGACCGCGCTCGCCCATCGCTTCGATGGAGCCGCGCTTGCTGTTTATCATTCCCGTCACATCGCCCATGAATTTCTCCGGCACCACGACTTCCAATTTCATGACCGGCTCCAGAAGCACAGGCTTCGCCTTCTTCATCGCTTCCTGCATCGCGTTGATGGCGGCGAGTTTGAACGCGATCTCAGAAGAGTCGACATCATGGTACGAGCCGTCGTAGAGCTCCACGGAAATATCGACGACCGGAAAGCCCGCCTGAATGCCGCGTTCCATCGCCTCGATGAGACCCTTTTTGACCGGCTGGATGTATTCCTGCGGAATGACGCCTCCCTTGATGTTGTTGATGAATTCGAAATGGTCTTCGCGATCGACGTTGTTCTTGACCTTGGCTCCCTCTTCTATCGGCTCCAGCGGCTTGATGCGGATCTTGACGTGGCCGTACTGACCACGACCGCCTGTCTGCTTGATGTGTTTGTACTCCACATCGGCTGTGCCCTGAATGGTCTCTCGATACGCCACCTGCGGCTTGCCGGTATTGGCCTGCACGCCGAATTCGCGTTTCATACGATCGACGATTATCTCGAGGTGCAGCTCACCCATGCCGGAAATGATGGTCTCCATCGTTTCGGGGTCGGATTTGATGCGGAACGTCGGATCTTCGTCGGACAATCGTGAAAGTGCAATGCCCAT
>CAZHOB010000059.1:0-2591 GCA_964534465.1 uncultured Candidatus Saccharibacteria bacterium | reverse complement strand
TGTCCGCCCGCCTGGACTCGAACCAGGAACCCCAGAGGTATAAGCTCTGTGCTCTAACCATTGAGCTACGGGCGGACACACATTTCCAAAGATCCTCTCTCCCTTCCATAAGCTCTGTGCCCTGCCTGCCGGCAGGCAGGTCTAACCATTGAGCTACGGGCGGATGCGCCGATTATAGCGTAGGGGAGCCCGAGAGACGAACTTTAAAAACCGCGGACGCTTGTTGTGAATTGCGGGTTGCGAAGGCCCGAATGCGTGCAACAATTACATGCATGCGTTTTATATCTAGATTGTCAGTAGCTTTATTACTCGTCGCGCCTTTTTCCGCAGGTGCCATTACCGCCGCTGATCTGCAGGCGCAGGTGCAGGCGCTGCTCGCGCAAGTGCAGACGCTCCAGACCCAGATCACGGGGCAGGGAAGCGCCACGACCAACACGAGTTTGAATACGACAAATACGACCAACACAACGAATACTTCAAGCGCAGGTGCTGGCGCCGGAACCAATAATTCTATTTATTGTCCGGAGATTAGCCGCAACCTCAAGCCCGGCATGACGGGCGATGATGTGTCGCGTTTGCAGCGATACCTCGCGCTCGATACGACCATTTATCCCGAAGGGAAGGTCACTGGCTACTTCGGACCACTCACGCAAGCGGCAGTGCAGCGCTGGCAGACCAAGTTCCATATCGTTTCTTCCGGTACGCCGGCGACCACCGGTTATGGACAGGTGGGTCCGCGCACTGCGGCTGCGATAGCCATCGTGTGCGGTGGCGGTTCATACAATGGCATCACGCAATCAGCAACAAATGCGACGGCCAATGTTCCGCCTCCGCAAGTGGGCGGATTCCTGCAGGTAACTCCAATTCAGGGAAATGCGCCGCTTGAAGTGACGATAACGGCGACCATCAACACGACCAATTCCTGCGACGCATACGTATACGTACTTGAATTCGGCGACGGCGCGACACCCACGCTGCTGCCTTCTTCGGCGGGCGTCTGTCAGCAGCAGCAATTCAACGTAACGCACACGTACCAATTCGGAGGCACGTATACCATCACGCTCTCCGCGCAAGGTCACAAGACGACGGCCATCGTGGCGGTGAGCGGTCCCGCTGCGCCGACGGCCAATACAAATACCAACACGACCACCAATACGACGACTAACCCCAATACACAGACCGCAGCTGCGGCACCCGCGGCAGTATCGATCACCGATAGCGCGTTCACACCGCGAATCGTAACGATCGCTCCCGGACAAACGGTCAAATGGACCAATGCCGGCGGCATGGTACACACCGTTACGGCCGACAACGACAGTTGGGGCAGCGGCAATTTGAGCGCAGGTCAATCCTACTCGCAGGCGTTCTCATCGGTGGGTAGCTATCCGTACTACTGCAGGTACCATGGCAGCCAGGGTGGTGTCGGCATGTCGGGCATCGTGCAGGTGGTCGCTACCTCCACCTCGTCCAACACGCAAAACGCTGTGCCGAGCTCGACCAACACAAATACCACGTCGACGACGACCACGACTACCAACACGAACACCAACACCAATACAAATACAAACACGTCCACTTCGACCAACACCAATACATCGCAGCCCAATTACGGTCCGCTCTCGGTGACTCCCGGCGCCGGCGGCAATGTGCTCTCCGTGCAAGTGCAGTTCGACCTACCCTCATGTCCGCAGTACACATTTGATTGGGGCGATGATGAGGCACTCGTAACGCAAGCATCATCGTTCTCATGCCAATCTCCGGTAACCCTTACTCACACCTATACTGCAGGCGGCTCGTACGACCTGCGCCTCACGCGCGGCACCTCACGCATCGACATGGCGACGGTGGTCATCTCCAACTAGTTACTCGGAGTGCAATTCTCCGGAAATGCGATCCGCGCGGCTAGCGAGTGTCGCATTTTCTTTGAGTTTCGGATCTTCGGCGATGAGTTTTTGCGCTTCATCGCGCGCGGCCTTGATGAGGCGTACATTTTTGAGCGCCTCCATGCCGAGGTCGGTGACGCCCCACTGGCTTTTGCCATAGAGATCGCCGGCGCCGCGGTTTTCGAGGTCGGCTTCGGCCAACTTGAATCCGTCGGCACTTTGCTCAAGCGCTTTGAGGCGTTTCATCACATCGGCGCTTTTCGTCTCGGTAAGAAGAAAACACGTGGGAGGGTGAGAGGAACGCTGCACGCGGCCGCGCAGCTGATGCAATTGTGCCAAGCCAAAACGCTCCGCGCCCTCGATAACGATAGCCGTCGCGTTTTGCACATTAATGCCCACCTCGATGACCGATGTGGCGACAAGAATATTGATATCGCCGGCGGCAAAACGCTTCATCTCGGCGTCTTTTTCGGTGGGTTTCATCGAACCGTGCAGCAATCCTATCTCGAATTCGGGAAACACTTCTTTTTTGAGACGGTCGCGTTCGGCTTTTGCCGATTTGGCCTGCAATGCGAACATATTTGCGGGATCGGGCTCGTTAATACGCGGACACACCACGTACGCTTGCCGGCCCGCATTGATCTCTTCGCGAATTTTTTCATACGCCCGTCCGCGCTCCTGCGGCTTTACGATCTCAGTCGTTATTTT
>CAZHOB010000058.1:0-2740 GCA_964534465.1 uncultured Candidatus Saccharibacteria bacterium | reverse complement strand
GTAGACTTCGGACTCAAATTCAGTATGCGGCGTCACAGAGCCCGGCTTCGCGAGGATCTGACCTCGGTGCACGTCCTCCTTCTTGGTACCGCGCAAGAGCACGCCGGCGTTGTCGCCTGCCTGACCCTGCTGGAGGGACTTGTTGAACATTTCGACGCCGGTGACGGTGGTCTTGGCGGTATCCTTGATGCCGATGATCTCCACTTCCTCGCCGACTTTGACGATGCCGCGATCGATACGACCGGTCACGACCGTGCCGCGGCCTTCGATAGAGAACACGTCCTCGATAGCCATGAGGAACGGCTTGTCGAGTTCGCGCACGGGCTCGGGGATGTATTCATCGAGCGCTTTTACGAGCTCCATGACTTTGTCGCTCCATTCATTGCCCGGTGCCGGATTCTCGAGCGCCTTGAGGCCCGAGCCGCGGATGACCGGCGAGTTCTTGCCGTCGAAGCCCTGCTTGTCGAGCAATTCGCGCACCTCCTCTTCGACGAGGTCGACGAGGTCTTTATCGTCCACTTGGTCCACTTTGTTCAAGAAGACGACGATCTTGGGCACACCTACCTGACGAGCGAGCAGGATGTGCTCACGCGTCTGGGGCATAACGCCGTCTGATGCAGCGACCACGAGGATGGCGCCGTCCATTTGGGCTGCGCCGGTGATCATGTTCTTGATGTAGTCGGCGTGACCGGGGGCATCCACGTGTGCGTAGTGACGCTTCGGTGTCTCGTACTCGGAGTGCGAGAGCGAAATAGTAATACCGCGCGCCTTCTCTTCCGGCGCCTTGTCGATATCATCGACACCTTTGACGGTGGCGCTGTAGCCGTTGCCGGCCTTCGAGAGCACGTTCAAGATCGCTGCGGTGAGCGTGGTCTTGCCGTGGTCGACGTGTCCGATAGTGCCGACGTTGACGTGCGGCTTCGAACGATTAAATTCTCCTGCCATAGAAATTTTTCTATCGCTAATAACTATTAATTGTCCGTACAAAACAAGTTTTGTCCGGACTCGATTTTTGCAAGCAAAAATCGATTACGCCAACGCTTTTTGAGTGCTCCAGGATTTGTGAACCTTTTTATGTCTCGCGTCACGCCCTCCTTCGCTAAAGCTTCGGATGGGCAAGCGGGTCGCTAATCCGCACGAGAACACAGTCTGGAAAACAAATACGCACGGAGCGTGCGTGCGCTTATACTAACAGCTCGAAAATGAGCGTCAAGTGAGCGCTTTTGGGGACTTGTTGGGGAAATCGTGTTAGCCGATGCGCGGGGTCGTGTCGCGGCGGGAAGCCCACTTCCAGAGTCCGTAGAAGACAAGGTAGACCACGATGGCGAAGCCGGCACCGAGGAGGGCGCGCAGGCCAAGCGGCAGGTCATCGAATGCCGAGAGATCGAAGAAGCCGGGGGGCGGACACTGTGTGGGATCTATCTCTTTGCAGTCGTATACGAGATGCGCCGAGTCGATGAGCGCGCCACTCTGATAGAGCTTGGCGTCGAGCTTGAATGCGCTGTAATTGCGCGAAGGCGTGAATGTCTCGGCGGCGCCCATCATGGCACTCGTGATGGTGCCGGTCCACGTACCTTGCTGGATGACCCTGCCGCGCATGTCGGTGAGCGAAAGCTCAAGCTTGCCGTTTTGCACGTCGCCGTTGTTGCTGTTGTGGAAGCAGGAGAAGAGGGTTGTGGGCTGACCAGATTTGAGCGGGAAGCTCATGACCGACGGGAAATTGATGCGCACCTTATCTACGCCCGTGCGCACGAAGCGCACGTTGATGATGGAGGTGGTGTTGCGCCAGTGCAAGGTGCCGACCGCGAGATACACGGGGAAGCGCGCGTCTTTTATGGTGACCTCTGCATTTGCCTTTCCACCACTTGGCACATTGATCACCTTCTCTTCCTTTTGTACGAGATTCTCGGGCGACTGCATGTCCCATGAGTACACGTCCCAATCGACGATGACGGGTTCATTTTTGTCAGTCGAATTGCGGATAGTCCCATCGACAGTGACAGGTCCGTCCTGACTCACCTGCGGCGGGAACGAAGCGAATGCGTATGCCGTACCGTTGACCTTCTCCCCCGCTTTGTCGAAGGCCACGACGCCCTTTTGTTCGCCGGAGACATGAAAATTTTCGGTGTTGCCGACCACGTCGTCAGTAAATGAGAGGCCGAGCAGATTGAATTTCTTGGACGTCGTGAAGAATGTGGCCACCTGATAGTCGCCAGTGCGCGTAAAGCTCGGGATGTCCCACGAGAAGGTTATTGGCGCGGAACCATTTGCGGGCAAAACGATGCCATCTTTGACCATGAATTGATCAACGACATCGGGGCCGTTCTGATTCTTCTCTCCGCCATCACGTACGCGGAATATTTTTACATAAAGTGAACCGTCGACGACAGGATACGGATTGGAATTTTCGAGTGTGCCGCTGAATGTGATGGGCGTGCCGGAGACGGTGCCTTTGACCGATGCGCTCAAGTGCGCCTGCACCGAGCCGAAGTGGTAGTAATCAAAACAATTGACCGGAGCGAGCGCGTCGTCTTTGGCCGCCGCGAGTGTCGGCGAGAAGATGAGAGCCGAACCTACTAAAAAAGCGAGTGAGATTTTTTTCATAGATTTTTTAATGATACACGCCTTTTTGGCCGTCTTTGGCGCAAAAAACGAAGCCTGTGAATAGTCGCGCTTCGGAAACTCAACACCCCGGCACCCCCGGCTCACAGAAGGTCGGAATGATATTGACGGTCGTCGT
>CAZHOB010000057.1:0-2747 GCA_964534465.1 uncultured Candidatus Saccharibacteria bacterium | reverse complement strand
GTTCGATCCGTACGTAACGCTCGAAGCCGCGGGGTGGTCGGTCTGCCACCTCACGCGCGCTGCCGATGATGTGATGTTGTCGACATTGATGTACGTGATGTTCGGCGCAGTGGTGTCGGTCGTGCTAGTGCTCCCGCCACCGCTGCCGGAAGTACTTGTCGATGTCGTCTGTGTCGTCTGCGGTGCCGTGGTAAACGTATAACCGTTCTGCCAATTCACAAGCCCCACCGCATTGGTGGACTGCGGCTTGTAGTAGTATTGCGTACTCGAAATGAGGCCGGTGAGGTACACGCAATGCGACGTCACGTAGCCACCGCCGTCGCAGCGATTGGTCGAGTAATTGGGATACTGACTGACCCAGCTCGTGCCGTATCCGACGAACGTATCCGAAGGATCGTCGGTGGTCCATTTGATGTACACACTCGACGTCATAACGTTGTAGGCATAGATGTTGGAGAGGACGGGAGGTGTGGTGTCGGTCGTGGTCGTAGTTGTCGTACTCGTTTGTGAGGTCGTCGTGGAAATATTTTGGGTGGATGATTGAAGCGTGGTGAATGAGGCACCGGCGGAGGCAGAGTACGCGGTAAGTTGCACGGCGTTCATCGAAACGACTTGGTAAGCGTAGAAGGTGTTCGCGGAAAGATTCGTCAGATTGACGCAGTGCGACGTGACATAGCCGCCGCCATCGCAACGGGCGGTCGACGTTTGATAATTGGGCGACGTGGTCACACCATAATTAACGAGTGAATCCGATGGATCGTCGGTATTCCACTTTATTTGAGCGCTGTATGAGGTGATGTTGTTGCCACTGATATTCGTAATGACGGGCGGTGTCGTATCGGTGGTACTGCCTCCACCACCGCCACCTGCTGGCGTCGTTGTAGAAGTGTTTTGCGTCGACGATTGAAGTGTGGTGAATGAATAGCCCGATGGATTGGGAACGCTCGTGAGTCCCGCACTATTGGTGGAGGCGGGCTGGTACATGTATTGGGTATTCGCCAAAAGATTGCTCAGATTGACGCAGTGTGCGGTGACCATGCCGCCGCCGTCGCAGCGATCATAGGATGTGCCGAACGCAGTGCTCGACGGTACGCCGTAATCTACGCGGGAGTCGGAGAGATCGTCCGTCGTCCATCGTATCTGCACGCTATTGGAAGTAACGTTGCCTGGATACACGTTGGAGGCAACGGGCGCAGTCGTGTCGGTGGTAGTCGTGGTCGAAGTCGCATCCGAATGCACGAGCGGCGTCGTGCCGAGAATGTAAATGAGCGAGAGTGCAACAAAAACCCCGATCAATCGAGCATACATTACCTGTAATCGTAGCACCGCTCTTTGCCTTTCGGCGGGGTTATGTGGAAATCTATACCTCTAGTCCTTCAAGAGCTGCGATCCTGTCCGCTATCGGAGGATGCGTGCTGAATATCTTTTGTATCCACTGTCCTGCAGGATGCGCACCGAACGGGTTGGAAATGAAGAGGTGCGCGGTCGTGGTCGAGGCGCGTTGCATCGGCGCTTCATAGGAGCCCAGCTTTCGTAGGGCGCTCTCAAGTCCTTCGGGATAGCGCGTAAGGAGCGCGCCGGAGGCGTCGGCGAGGAATTCCCTGCGACGCGATATTGCGAGCTGGATAAGCTGCGCCGCGATCGGCGCCAGAATGATGGCGACGATGAACGCAATGAGCACGAGTGGATTTTTACCTCCTTCCCTGTCGCGTTCGCCGAATTGGCCCATGCGCAACGCGATATTGGCGATGACAGAGATAAATCCGACCAAGACGACTGCAACGGTCATCACCAAAATGTCGCGATTGCCCACGTGTGAAAGCTCGTGCGCTATCACGCCTTCGAGCTCGGAGCGATCCATCATGCCGAGCAATCCCGTGGTCACCGCGATCACCGCGTGGTCTTTGTCGCGGCCGGTCGCGAAAGCGTTGGGTGCAGGGTCCTCTATTATATAGACACGTGGCTTCGGCAATCCGGCGGTGATGGCCAGATTTTCCACAATGCGATGCAATTCCTTGTATTGGTTTTCATCGGCGGGAATGGCGCCCACCGACGCGATGGCGACTTTGTCGGAGAACCAGTACGCGCCGATATTCATGACGAACGAGAACGCGACAGCCGCGTACAATATGGCGGAACTGTTGTAATAGTACGAGGCGAGTAAGCCGATAGCGACAACTATCGCCAAAAAGACGCTCATCAAGAGCCACGTGCGGAATACATTTCTCCCCTGTTGCGTGTACAAGCTAGCCATAGACGGCACTATACATGTGCGAACTGAAGAATATTAGAATGAGACTTTCACCGGCTCCTTCGCCGCGGCATCTGATTCACTCAATTGGAAGAAATCGGACGGCTTGAAACCAAAAGAATTTCCGATGATATTGCCTGGGAAGGATTGCAATCCGGTATTCAGATCCTTGACGACGGTATTGTAGAAACGTCGTGCTGCCTGCAGTTTGTTCTCGGTGTCCTCAAGCTGACGCTGCAATTCGAGGAAATTTTCGTTGGCCTTGAGATTGGGATAATTTTCGCTCACGGCGAAGAGCGTCTTCAGAGCACCCGAGAGCATATTTTCCGCTTCGGCTTTTTCGGCCGGCGCGGTCGCGTTCATCGCGCGCGTGCGCATCTCCGTTACTTTCGTAAGCGTGCCACTCTCGTGGGCCGCGTAGCCTTTGACCGTCTCCACGAGATTGGGGATGAGGTCGTAGCGACGCTTGAGCTGCACGTCGATATCGGACCAGGCT
>CAZHOB010000056.1:0-3396 GCA_964534465.1 uncultured Candidatus Saccharibacteria bacterium | reverse complement strand
AGCGCTCCGCATCACGAGCTCCGGCTCCACCACCGTCTCCAACGGCATCACGCTCAACTCGGGCTGCTTCGTATACCAAGGCGCATGTCTTACCGCCGGAGGCGTGAGCGGCTCGGGAGTCAGCGGAATGCTCACTGCATGGAATGGGACCAACTCGCTTACCGCGACCGGCACGCCGACATTCGCCAATTTCTTCGCCACCTCCACCACAGCGACGAGCACCATCCAAGGCGGCCTCACCGTCGGCAGCGCCACCAACAATTTCAGCATCTTCAACAACGGCTCCTTTAATCTCACAAAAGCAGCAGGAGTAGGCGACACCTTCGGATATCTCAATGGCACCCCGTTCCTCGTCGCATCATCGAGCGCGAGCAACGGAAGTATCGGCCTCGGCATTAGCGCACTGACCGCCAACACATCCGGCACCAGCAACGTCGCTCTCGGCTATCAGGCACTGACGACCGCCACATCGAGCAGCCAAAACACCGCCATCGGGTACGGTGCGCTTTCGTCTGTCATCAATGGCGGCAATGGCAGCTCGGTAACCAATGGCGGCAACAACACCGCTGTCGGCAATAACGCACTTACCGCGAGCACGATAGCTGGTCAGAACTCCGCTTTCGGTAGCAATGCGCTCCTTCACGATACGACCGGATACAACAACGTCGCGCTCGGCTTCAATGCACTCGTCGCCAATACGATCGGCGCCTTCAATACGGCCGTGGGCGTTACGACAGGCAACAACAATATATCCGGCAGCAGCAACGTCTCCATGGGCTACAACTCGCTATACTATGCGACTTCCACGAATTTCAATACTGCTATCGGTCAAGCTGCGCTCCAAGGATACAACAGCACCGCGTATATGACCGGTGACAACGACGTTGCAGTCGGTTACGGCGCGCTGAGCAATTATCAAACAATCGCGCGTGCGGTCGCGGTTGGAGTCGGCGCGCTTTCCAATGCGAGCTCGACCGTCGGCCAAGATGTAGCCATCGGCTACGGCGCGCTCCAAGGCGGCACCGTCGGCAACCTCACCATCACGGGCACGCAAAACGTCGCGGTTGGTTATCAGGCGCTGACCAATTACATCACCGCCGGCTCCAACGCCGTCCTCGGCTATCAGGCGATGCAGAATGCGACTTCTTCGAGCAACAACGTCGCTATCGGTTATCAAGCATTGCAGGGACCGGCGACATCCATAGGCAACAGCGGCGTGTACAACACGGTCGTCGGTTATGGAGCCGGCACCGGCATCACCACCGGCGGATTCAATATTCTTCTCGGTTCTTCGGTGACAGCCAACAACCTCTCGACGGGAGTGGGCAACATCGGCATCGGCAACAACACGTTCTTCCAGAGCGCAACGGCGAATAATCAGCTCAACATCGGCGGATTGCTCTTCGGCACGCTTCCGGCGACGTCAACTTCATTCCAATTGCCGATGAGTGGTGCCATCGGCATCGGGACGAGCACGCCGTGGGCGAAGTTCACCATCGTGACGAATAATGGAGATACCAATCAGCTGCTCTTTATGATCGCCTCGTCGACCGCCACAGCGACGACGACCTTCCTCACCATGAACAACAGCGGCGTCTTCTCCATCGGTGGAGCAACGGGGACGCCGTACAGCACGGGCGCATTCACCGTGGACGCAGTGAGCGGCACCACGAGCATCTCCAATCTCTCGCTCGGCAACATCACATTTGATACGAACGCGGGCATCGTGATGCTCTCCGACATCCCCGTCGATGCCAACGCTCCGGCCGGCCTTGCGCAATCGCAGTCCATCGGCATCGGCGGCTCGCCGCAGCTCACGGTGTACGGCGAAAGCAACGGCACAGGCAGCACACAAAATCTCCGCGTCGGCATCGGCACCTCGACGCCGCCCGCGCTCTTCACGATACAGGGCGCGCAGACTTCGTATCAAAATAATTACACCGCCACCACCTCCGGCCTCATCATGTACAACGCCTCCGGCACCGAAGTCTTCCGACTTTACGCATCGGATCCCAACACATTCGTCAACGGTCAAACGGTGACGAACCGACAAAATATTGCTCTCGGTCAACAGGCAATGGCGAATGCGACTACTGCGGCGGCCGGCAATACGGCCTTCGGGTATCAGGCACTTGTCGGCGGCAGCACGAATTTCTCCGGCGGGTTCAACGTCGCCATGGGCTTCGAGCCTCTTATTAACAACACGAGCGGTAACGAGAACATCGGTATCGGCGATGAGGCGCTCCTTGCCAACACGAGCGGTTCAGACAACGTAGCTATCGGCGCTCTCGCCAACTGGAATAACACGACAGGCGGCTTCAATACCTCGATCGGCTACAACGCGAATGCCGCCAACCTCGCAAACAGCTTCAACACGACGCTCGGAGCGTTCAGTTTCAGCAACTCTACCAACGGTGATTCCGCCACGGCCATCGGCTATGCCACACTGCTCAACAACACCAACGGCGCAAGCTCTACGGCAGTCGGTAAAAATGCCGGCCGCAGCGGCAGCTCATATTCCAACAAGGGCGGTACATACGTAGGATTCAATTCAGGCTTCGGCGCGGGCAGCAATTCCGATTTCAACACCTTCCTCGGTTATCAAAGCGGCTCCGGCGTCACGACCGGTTCACGCAATATCTTGCTCGGCGCCTCTGAAATTACGACGACCAACCTCACGACCGGCGCGGGCAATATCGGCCTCGGCACAGAATTGTTCTTCCAGGACGGCACGGCCAACAAACAGCTCAACATCGGCGGATTGCTCTTCGGCACATTGCCGGCGACGACGACGTCGTTCCTCTTGCCGACCAGCGGCGCGATAGGCATCGGCACGAGCACGCCGGCTGCAGAATTCGCCATCTCGGCCAACAGCGGCATGAGCTTCCCGTCCAACAACCTCTTCATCATCTCCAGCTCGACCGCGAGCGCGACGACCACGCTCTTCTCCATCTCTAATAGCGGCACGACCACGATAGGGAACGGTCTCGTCATCAACGCCGGCTGCATCCTTATCAATAGCTCATGTCTTGTCACCTCCGGCCTCACCAACTACTGGACGCTCTCGAGCGCCAAGCTCACCAACAACTCCGGTACATATCTCGGCATCGGCACCTCGACCCCGACTTTTGGCAACTTCACTATCGGTTCCTCGACCGCGCCGCAGCTTTTGCTCACCGACAACAACGCAGCCAACAATCTCTGGACGATGCGTTCCATCAGCAACAGTCTCTTCATTGCCACCTCGACCGCGACCGCGACCTCCACCGTCGCCGCGCTTGCGATAAATCCCAACGGCGCGATGACACTTGCGGGCCCGCTCACACTTCCGGCGGGTAATGTCTCGGTGCCGGGCGTCAACTTCGGCACGACGAATACCGGCATCTATGCTCGCGC
>CAZHOB010000055.1:0-3534 GCA_964534465.1 uncultured Candidatus Saccharibacteria bacterium | reverse complement strand
AGCGCTCCGCATCACGAGCTCCGGCTCCACCACCGTCTCCAACGGCATCACGCTCTCGAGCGGCTGCTTCTTCTACCAAAGCGCATGTCTCTCATCCACCGCCACAGTTTCCGGCGGCACCAATGGAATGCTCACGGCATGGAGCGGCGCGTCCACTCTCACCGCGACCTCGGGCCCCACAGCCGCGTTCTATTTCGCCACCTCCTCCACCGCCACGAGCACCTTCCTCGGCGGCGTACAAGTGGGCGACAATACGAGCAACTTCCAAGTATTCAAGAACGGCCGCATCAATTTCAACGGGAATCAAACGGTCAATGGCGACAACATCGCCGAGCTCCAAGAAAGTCCATTCATCTTTGCCACGACGTCGAGCGCGGCCAACCTCGGCATCGGCTATCAGGCATTGCTAACCTCAACATCGAGCACCAACAACACCGCCTTCGGCTACCAAGCGCTCTCGAGCGTCATCGGCGGCCCATACGCCGGCAATAGCGGCGGAAGCAACCTTACGGCGGTAGGACTATCCGCGCTCAAATCCAATACGCAAGGTTTCGAGAATACCGCCATCGGCTCCAGTGCCATGCTAAGCAACACTATCGGCTACCGCAATGTTGCCGTAGGTGATTCGGCATTCTGGCAAAATAAATCGGGTATCAACACCACCGTGGTCGGAGAGAACGCTATGAGTAACGCCACGTCGACCAGTGACAACACCGCATTTGGCTACCTCGCGCTCGTAGGTTCCACCGCAGGCAACCTCACCATCACCGGTAACAACAACGTCGCGGTCGGTGAAAGCGCGCTCACGAATTTCATCACCGCGGGCAACAACGTCGCGATGGGCTTTCAGGCGATGTCGAGTGCAACCAATACGAGCAACAACGTCGCTATCGGCTATCAGGCACTGCAAAGCAATTCCACCAATGCCCCCACGGGCGGCAGCATGGTGGCTATCGGATATCAGGCTCTGGCCAACGCCACCAAGATCAGCAATGTCGTCGCTATCGGCTATCAGGCAATGATGAACGCGACCTCGACGGCGGGCTTTGAAACAGCAGTCGGATATCAGGCCCTTATGGGCGATGCAAATTTGGGCGGATGCGGCGTATGCAACACTGCAAACACCGCCTTTGGCTATCAAGCGCTCAGAAATAATGTGGGCGCCCAGGCCCAAGGCAACACGGCCATCGGGTACGCTGCGATGTCAAACAACACGACCGGCAGCTCCAACCTAGCGGTCGGATATTCAACGCTGGGACAAAATACGACCGGAAGCTCCAATACAGCTATCGGCAGCGCCGCGCTCAATGCCAACACGACCGGTGCCAGTAACACGGCCATCGGCCAGGGTTCAATGAACGACAATAAGACGGGTGGCAGCAACACAGCCGTCGGCTATCTCAGCTTGTATAACGCGACATCCGGTATGTCTTCCAACATCGCCATCGGCGCGAGCACAATGCAAAACAACCTCAACAATGCCAACATCACCATGACCGCCTCCAACAACGTGGTGATAGGCAATAACGGGGCCCTCAATCTCTTCACCGGCAACAGCAATGTGTCTATCGGCGACTCGGCAATGACCTACGCCACGACGAGCGCGTCCCAAAACGTGGTTCTCGGTGCCAATGCAATGCAGGGCCCCGTGAATGGTACGGGCTCCGGTGCCGCAGATAACCTGGTGCTCGGCTATCAGGCCGGCAACAAGATATCGAGCGGCACCTTCAACATTATCCTCGGCGCCAACGTGGATGCACCTTTGGGTAGCGGCAGCCAACAGCTCAACATCGGCAACGTGCTCTACGGCACCGGTCTCTACAACGGCTCGACCATCTCATCCGGACCTTTCGCCAATGGCAACATCGGCATCGGCACCACGTCGCCCTACGCCAAGCTTTCCGTCTCGCTCAACAGCGCCGACACCGATCTGTACGCATTCGTCATCGCGAGCTCCACCGCGACCGCGACCACCACGCTCTTCTCGGTGGGTCGCGATGGCATCGTCAACTTCGGTGACGCGGTCAACGGCACTGCCGGCGATTCCACCATCCAGCTCGCAGCTGATGCCAATGCGTGGATCATGGGCTACTCATCGAGCAGCAAAAATTTCATCATCGCTTCTTCCACGTCTCTCGGCAGCAACAACGCATACTTCAACATCACCAAGAGCGGCAAGGTCGGCATCGGCACCTCGACGCCGGGCGCCATACTTGCGGTGCAGACGGCGACGGCCGGCGCTACGGTCGCGGTATTCGAGAACGGCACCGGCGGCTGCGCCGTCAACCCCAACAACACCTTCACCGGCTGTACTTCAGACGTGCGCCTCAAGACCAACATCACGCCGCTTACCGCCAATTACGGATTGTCGGAGATCATGGCGCTCAATCCGGTAACGTTCAGTTGGAGATCTGATGCTGCGTCGACCACGCATATCGGCTTTATCGCGCAGGACGTACAGCAGCTCTCGCCCGATCTCATCATGCAGGATCCGACCACCGGCTACCTCATGCTCAACTACGCAGGATTCTCTCCGTACATCGTGAAGGCGGTGCAGCAGCTCGACCTGCAGGTCGCGCCGCTCACGAGCGCGACGACGAGCGCAGGGGAGTTGCTCACCGCCACATCGAGCGTCGCCACGACGACACCATGGATCGGCAGCTTTGCCACCACCTCGCCGATGATACAGAGCGCGGTGCAAGCACTGGTGGGCAGTGTCATCCATGTGATGAAGGATGTCGTGTACGCCGCGACCGGTATCTTCGACAAGGTCATCACCAAGAATCTCTACGCAGCCAACGTCTTCGCCGACCAAGTGCACACCAAGCAGCTGTGCGTGCAAGACAGCAGCGGCGCCGAGACCTGCCTCACCAAGTCGCAGCTCGACGCGATGATAGCGGGCGCCGCCACACCATCATCGGCCCCTTCCACCCCTTCTTCCCCTTCAACCCCTTCGAGCGGCACCTCGACCCCTCCGACCGGTAGTTCAACTTCCACCACAACCTCCGCCTCATCGACCGACACCACGCCGCCTGTCATCACCATCAACGGCAATAATCCCGCCAACGTAAATGTCGGCACGACCTACGTCGACCTCGGCGCGAGCGTCACCGACAACGTCGACACTAATCTAGGCATTCACACATGGGTCGATGGTATCTTCGAGGAAGTCGTGCAGCTCGACACGTCCGCAGCAGCAGTGCACCACATCGACTACGTCGCCACCGACAACGCCGGCAACACCGCGACCTCGACCCGCACGGTGAATGTGAATGCTGTCATCACAACGACATCGAGTTCGTCTACGACTACGACGGCTTCGACAAGCTCACCGCAAGCAACAACTGACGCTTCGTCTACATCAGCAACTTCAACGCAACCGTAGTGCGAAAGTAAAAGGTAAGAGGTAAGAAGTAAAAGGTGGGGAACAGGAAATACAAATGTAAAAAGTAAATAGTAAAAAGTAAAAAGTGTCGGGATAGAATACGGAGACTAATAGATAAAAAGTAAAAAAGTAAATGGTATGGAAGAAAA
>CAZHOB010000054.1:0-4083 GCA_964534465.1 uncultured Candidatus Saccharibacteria bacterium | reverse complement strand
ACCATCGGTTCGTCCGGCAATTTTTTGTGGACACCGACATCGGCCGAGAACGGCGAGCATACGATCGAGGTATATGCGAGCGATTCTCTCGGGCACAACAATGTCGCAAGGGTGACCGTGCTTGTAGGTGCTGGACCCTCGCTCGCGATCGGCACATTAAATCCAAGCGGGAGCATTAAGCCGGGGCAGACCGTTTCCTTCTACGTCAACGGCATGAATTTCGCGCCGTCAGCGTTTACGGTGGCCGACAGTATTGGCGGGTCCACCATATCCAATGGCAACATCAATTCATCCGGTTTGTTCGTGTGGACACCATCTGGCGGCGACACAGGCGTTCACGTCCTCACCATCACCGGCATGGTCGGTTTCTACGGCCAAAGTGCATCGACGACGCAGACGATCACAGTACTCGGGCCAAATGGTGAGGTGCCGCCGACGCCGACCGTCCTTGGCGCAAGCACGGTGGCTGCCGCCTCGGGTGCATCTGTGAGCGCGCTCCAAGCGCAGCTCGCAGCGCTCAATGCCAAGATAACTGCACAGAGCGGCGCGATCACTGCGAAGCCGGCATCTTCACCATCCGGTTTGACCTTTACCAGGGCTCTCTATTCCGGAATGCACGGGGATATCATCGCCACATTGCAGACCGTTCTCACGCAGCAAGGGTTCTTTTCCGGTGAGGCAAGCGGTGATTTCGGGCCGCTCACCGTCGCCGCAGTCAAGAAGTTCCAAGCGGCGCACGGACTTGCGTCACTTGGTGTCGTCGGTCCCGCGACCCGCGACGTGCTCAACGGGCTTTCTGTCAGTGCAAAGACGCAGGTGGCGGCAGCAGCCGCGCCCTCCGGCCAGTATGTTTTTAACAACTTCATCGGCTGGGGCGATCACGGCACCGACGTGCTCGAATTGCAAAAGAGGCTTATATCACTCGGATTTCTCGCTGCTGATTCCGCGACGGGCTACTTTGGCGACGGCACCTACTCGGCTGTCAAAGCTTTCCAAGCCGCGCACGGACTGGACCAAAAAGGTCACGTGGGCCCCGGCACCCGAGCGGCGCTCAATCAGTAACACCCCGGCAAGAATCCACATCTCGCGGGAGCGCGGGGGCCGGACCTGATACACTTCATTCATGAATAGATTTGGCGCTGTAATAGGTCTCGCGTTCGTTTTTGGTGCGGTGATATGGTGGTACGGCGAACACGCCTTTGGGCCGCAGGCGGCGAGAAATGTGGATTACAAAAGCGCATCATATTATATCGAGGGCAAATTGGTGACGCTCATCAACGGCGAGTCGCACGATGGCGGAATGGTTACCAGATATTTCGGCAATGAAGGGAAGGGTGATCTCAATGGCGATGGCCTGCCCGACATGGCTTTTATCCTCACGCAAAGCGGCGGTGGAAGCGGCACTTTCTACTATGTAGTCGCCGCACTTGTGGATACGCGCCTCACATATCTCGGCACCAATGCTGTATTGCTGGGCGACAGGATCGCTCCGCAGAGTACGGAGATAAAGAATGGTCAGCTCATCGTCAATTATGCTACGCGTTACCCGAATGAGCCCATGACCACGCCGCCATCGGTAGGTGTGAGCAAATACCTCGTTGTCAAAGGCAGCACGCTCAAGGAGGTGAAGTGAGTGCGACTATTGCGCAGAGAACGGGGATGAGACGCCCACTTCGAGTGTGTCCTTGTGGAGGTCGAATGCTTTGTCGCCGTCGTCTGTGAAGATGACACCTTCGTACGCGCTGCCTTTTGTGGTGGCACGCAGCAGAAACACTTCTCCCGAGGCTGTGCCTGCGTCGAAGCGACGGGCGCCGAGCACCCAGTGGGTCTTCGCATCGCGCACAGCGACCCAGCTCGTCTTGGTAAGTGTCATTTTCGCTATCTGCACCTGCGTACCAGCCGCCTGATCTTTAATAGTGAGTGCAAGATCGCTTGCGCCTACGGCCGCCGTTTGTCCGAGCGGCGCGAGTGCGCCGAGCTCCGGAGCTTTGTCGCTCGCCACCTGACCATGGTGTCTGGAAAGCATCCATCCGCCGCCGAGGGCGACGATCGCAAGCACGAACGACACTGCGAGCCACGTGGGAGTAAGCTCGAAATTATCCTTATCCATGTGCGGAGCACCCAATAATTTTTGCTCTACCGAACCCTTATTAAAATTCTTCTGACCACCATCTTTCATATTCATAATCAATGCACGCTCTTGATTACGCACGCTTATATACCTTCAGTGTACCGCGTGTATTGCACTCCACAATGTGTCGCTACGCGCTGCAGGCAGCTAGTATCTCGTCGATCACACCGAGCGTCTCGCTTGGGCCGGTAACAGGGCGCGTTTTGATACCTGTAGGGATGACGACGAAGTCGTTGCCGCCCTCGTAGAGCGCGTCGCCGACAAAAAGCATGTCTTGCGGAGGTGTGTGCAATCTGTGCGAGAGCCAATTGACGCCGTATGACTTATTTACGCCCTTGGTCGTGATGTCTATCGTGCTGCGGCCGCCGATAAGAATGTCGTACTCGGGGATGATCTTGAGGAGCGCCTGTTGCATCGCGGCCCGCTTCTCAAAAGTGGGATCCCACGTCCGCTTCAGGTCATCCGGGGCATCTAATCCGAGAAATGCGTAAGCTATCTGCGCCTCGCGGTCGATTATTTGGGGTTTGTACGCCAAAATGCCGTCGAAATGCTGCTCCATAGCGACTTTTTGTATCGCAGCCTTGATCTTGACTCGGTCCTCATCGGAAAGCATCAACGAATACTCAGGCTCCCACACGCCATTTACATACAAATAACAGCGAGCAGAGCTGTCGGGGAAGATATAAAGCTGCGTGAGCTTGTTAGTATTGGCCAAAGGGACCAAAAAGTCCTGATTTATGCGCGGGAAGCCGGCCGCAGTGAGGATTGCGAGCGGCATTTTGCCCAAAAGCGTGTCAAAACGCTCAAGCATCGCCCTTGAGGGCGGCTTGAAGCTCTCGGCAAGGGTGTCGTCGAGATCGAAAAAGGTGACTTTCGGACATTTCATCTGCACAGCGTATCACAAACTTACGGGCGACGTAGAGCGAGAGAATGGCAAAAGTATTGCTTTTGCCATTCCGAGCCGAGGAGCTCGAAACCAATGCCCTGCGCAGGGCATTGGTTTACGTTATGCACAGAAAAGAGCATGGATAAGCCAAAAAAAGCATTCGCGCGGTGATAAAATGAACTCGTGGGCTGTGTGTGCCCGCAGATTTTACATAATGTTGTGAAAACCAGAATACTGATGTTCGGCTGGGAATTTCCGCCATTTCATAGTGGTGGGCTCGGTGTCGCATGTCTCGGACTCACGCGGGCACTTTCCAAAATGGGCGTCGACGTTACGTTCGTCATGCCAAAAAGGCTCGACGTAAAAACGCCGTGGGCCAAGATCGTTTTTGCTGATCGCGCGGCGGGCGTCATCACAATGCGTGCGTTCAACTCCGCACTCACGCCGTATGTCACGAGCAAAACGTATCTGCGCAACCGCCACATAGCGGGAAGCATCTATGGCAAAGACCTGATGAGTGAAGTGCTGCGCTATGCTGCGATGGGCGGCGTCATCGCGCAGGAAGAGCCGTTCGACATCATTTATGCGCACGACTGGCTCTCTTTTGGTGCGGGTATTGAAGCGAAACTCGCGAGCGGCAAACCACTTATCGTGCACGTGCACGCGACGGAATTCGATCGCTGTGGCGGGCCTCAGGGCATCAATCAGGATGTCTACGAGATAGAAAAAGCGGGAATGGAAGAGGCGGATGTCGTGATAGCCGTGAGCGAGCTCACGAAAAATATCATTGTGCAGCATTACGGTATTCCGGCGCACAAAGTGCGTGTAGTGCACAACGGCATCGACGAAGGCACGGTGCCATCGGGGAGTGCGGGTTTCCCGCGCCTGCGTCAGCTCAAGAACATGGGCTACAAATTGGTGCTGTTCCTCGGACGGGTCACGTTGCAAAAAGGACCCGATTACTTTATCCGCGCCGCCAAAAAAGTGCTGGAGCATAATCCCAAAGTATTTTTCATTCTCTCCGGCTCGGGGGATATGGAACAAAGCGTGATGGAGCTCGCGGCAC
>CAZHOB010000053.1:0-4709 GCA_964534465.1 uncultured Candidatus Saccharibacteria bacterium | reverse complement strand
GTCATTTGATGCAAAAGAAGCGGAGATGAGCAGCTGATCATCATGGAAGGTCCAAAGACGCCCCGCGGTGAAGAGTATAAACAACGCTACCCCGAACAATTGAAAGCCAAGCTCGCCGTTGCACGCGATGCCGAAGGAAATCCCAATTGGGAACCTTTTGAGGTCGCGGAGGAGTGGGGTAAGCGAATGGAAAAATATCCGTGGTACGTCGGAATGGTTCCGAACGGCTCGAAAATGAAGGGCTATAGCAAACCTATCACAGAAGATAGTTCTGCGTCCGACATGGACCTTGTAATGCTCTTTGACCAAAGCAAAACCGATTATGAAGAGGAACACATCTGGAATCAGGCAGATGAAGAAAAACGAAATCTCGATCATGAATTGAAATCCGTGCCCGACAGCAGCGAGGCCCTGATGCGTGCGCTGTGGAGGGCAGATCTGCATTGTGTGGACGTATCCGAAAGGCAGGCGCGTACGTTTATTGAAGGAACCCACAACAAAAATGAGTTTTTTGGCGTATGGTATCTCTTTGGTCCTGCAAAGGGTGGGCGAGTGGAAGAATATCGGCAAAAATTCCGCGATATGTTCAGGGAACAACCTGAGCCGACTCAACAAAAAATCATTCAGCGATTAACAAGTCACATGGTGGAAAATGAAACAAGCAGGTGGTTTGCGATGACAGGCCGAACGGAAACGAAAGAATACGGCAAGTTCGATTTCAAGCGGTGGAAGAGCGTTTTTCCTGAACGCTCCAAAATGTGGCAAGAACGAATTGAAAAGATACTCGATGCCAACGAGCAAAGTAGTGTAAAATGAGCCCATGACAGTTCTTTGGGTGATAGGAATTTTGGTGCTGCTTATCGTGACACACGAGCTCGGGCATTTTACGGCTGCA
This sequence comes from uncultured Candidatus Saccharibacteria bacterium, assembly GCA_964534465.1. Classification (GTDB taxonomy): domain Bacteria; phylum Patescibacteriota; class Minisyncoccia; order Phycocordibacterales; family UBA2100; genus UBA10103. The sequence continues at coordinate 3,814 of CAZHOB010000053.1, read as the reverse complement.
AAGATATTCAAGGTGCGCGTCGAGGAATTCGGTATCGGGTATCCGCCGCGCGCGTTCCTCTTCGGCAAGCTCGGCGCTACCGAATACACGTTCAATTGGATACCCTTTGGCGGATTCGTGCGGCTCTTCGGCGAGGACGGCCTCATGCGCGCCGACGCTGGTGCAAAAGACGCTTTTTCGAATGCATCCAAATGGAAACAGGCCATCATTCTTATCGGGGGAGTTACGGCCAATGCGCTCGTGGCATACATACTTTTTGCCGCCGCGCTGCACACGGGCGTGCCGCGCATCATCGATGAAAAAGAACTCACCCCCGGCCAATCCTCGCAGCTCATCGTCTCCGACGTGGTGCCCGGTTCTCCCGCGGATCAGGCGGGGCTCAATGCGAGCGATAGGATAACCGCCGTCGATGACCTCGGCGACAAAACATCCTCGGGAATGACTCCCGACAGCGTGATGATGTTCGTGCGCACGCGTGGTGGACAGCCGTTGACCGTTTCGTACGAACGTCAGGAAAAAATGTATTCAGCCATCATGCGACCGGCCAATGCTGTCGTGCCGGGCCAAGCGGGCCGACCGGCGCTCGGCATCGGTCTCGTGCTGGTGAGTAATCAATCGCTTGATTGGCCGGCCGCTTTATCGCAAGCGTTCTGGACGACACAGAACGCTTTTGGTTACGTATGGAATAGTTTGTCCACTCTCGTCTACGGCGCATTTCACGGCACCGCGGATATTTCGCAGGTGGTCGGACCCGTAGGGCTCGTGAGCGTGATAGGCGAAGCTTCTCGCAGTGGCCTCGGCTACGTGCTCGAGCTCGCAGCCTTCATCGCGGTCAATCTCACCATCATCAACCTCATTCCCATTCCCGCGCTCGACGGCGGACGTCTCGCAATACTCGGCGTCGAAGCACTGCTGCGCCGCAAACCTCCGAGGGTGATAGTGCAATTCATCAACACCGTCGGCATCGCGCTCGTTATTCTCCTCATGATCACGGTGACGTATCACGACATCGCCCGCCTGTTCGCTTAAAAACTTTTGAAAAGCTCATCAAAAAACAAAAAAAGTGCGGCCCCTAAAAGTGGGGCCGCTTTTTTGGAACCGTAGAGAAGCTCCTTGTCTCTGTGGACTTCCTCCTTTCTCTCTAATGGGGTTTCGTCTCATTCACAGGAGCGAGTACCTCCGTCGCCTCCCGTTTGGTGGAAGTTTCAGGTCCGTACCGTTGGTCCAAAACCTCGCTCGGGTACACGCCGTGGCGCGATTCAAAGAAATATGATTGCGCCTCGACACTCTCCAGCGAATTGCGGACAAACCGTATCGCTTCTCCCTTCTCATGCACAGCATCCTCCTACGAGCACACGTCATCACATGCCAGTACGGCCACTGTGAACCCCTGCCAGTGAAAGCCCCATGAAGCGCCCGTATCGTCAAGTATTGCCTCAAAAGATATGCGCTATGATGAGCTTCACTATGCGACAGTCGGAACTCTTCAGCAAAACGAGGCGCGACGCCCCCAAAGACGAAGTTGCCAAAAATGCGCAGCTCCTGATACGCGGCGGATTCATTCATAAGGAAATGGCGGGCGTGTATTCATTTTTGCCGCTTGGATTTCGCGTCCTGAAGCACTTGGAAAAAATAGTGCGCGAAGAAATGAAAGCCATCGGCGGGCAGGAAGTGCTGATGACGACGCTGCAGGATCCGGAGATATGGAAAACGACCGGCCGATGGAGCGATGAGGTCGTCGACAACTGGTTCAAGGCACCGCTTTCCGAAGATACATTTGTCGGCCTCGCGCATTCACACGAAGAGCCGCTCACGCGCATCATGGCGAATTACGTTTCGTCGTATCGTGATCTTCCACGATTCGTATATCAGATACAGACCAAATTCCGCAAGGAGCTGCGCGCCAAGTCGGGCATTTTGCGCGGCCGCGAATTCCTGATGAAAGACATGTACTCTTTTGTGCGGCACGACAAAGAGCTCGCGGCTTTCCACGAGAAAGTCATCGTGGCATATCTCAAAATTTTCGCGCGCGCGGGTATCGGCGATCGCACGTTCCTCACCTTTGCCTCCGGTGGCAGCTTCAGCAAATACAGCGATGAGTTCCAAATGCTCTGCGGAGCCGGCGAGGACACTATCTATCTCGACAGAGACAAGAAGATAGCCGTGAATCGGGAGGTCTACACCGACGAGGTGCTTGCCGATATCGGCCTCAAAAAGGATTCTCTCGAAGAGGTCAAAGGCATCGAGGTCGGCAACATTTTCAAGCTCGGAACACGCTTTTCGGAACCACTCGGTCTCACGTTCAAGGATGAAAAGGGTGCAGAGGTGCCGGTCATCATGGGCTGCTACGGACTCGGCATCACACGCCTCATGGGTGCGATAGTCGAAGCCTTGCACGATGAAAAAGGCATTGTGTGGCCGAAAGAAGTGTCACCGTATCCTGTCCATCTCGTCTCCATCACGGGTGGCAACAAAGAAGTAGCTACGGAAGCCGATAAGCTGTATGATTTGCTCGCCGGCAATGGCATCGAGGCGCTCTACGACGATCGCGACGTGCGTGCCGGAGAAAAATTCGCTGACGCAGATCTCATCGGTATACCGAAGCGTGTCGTCATTTCAGAGAAGACGATGACGGAAGGCGGCATCGAGATAGGCGATAGGGTTACCGGCAAAGCGGAAATGATACGCGAGAGTACTATTATCGAACATTTGATACATGAATAAGTATGGCTCTCATGGACACTATTCGCGGATACAAAGAAAAACTGTTCGGGCTTTTTTCCAATGATATTGGCATCGATCTCGGCACGGCCAACACGCTCGTACATGTAAAAGGCCGCGGCATCGTCATCAACGAACCCTCCATCGTGGCGGTCAACCAAAAGACCGGTCAGGTGGTCGCTGTGGGTACGCAGGCCAAAGAAATGCTCGGACGCACGCCGCCGCACATCGTCGCGATACGACCGGTGATCGACGGCGTGATTTCGGATTTCGAAATTACCTCGGAGATGCTTTCGTACCTGATCTCCAAAGCGCAATCGGGGCATCCGAAAATGCTCGGACCGCGCGTGGTCATCGGCGTGCCCTCCGGCATCACATCGGTGGAAGTGCGCGCCGTGCGCGATGCTGCGCGCGCCGCAGGCGCGCGCGAAGTGCACGTCATCGAAGAACCCATCGCGGCGGCTATCGGTATCGAATTGCCCATTCACGAGCCAAGGGGCAGCATGGTAATCGATATCGGCGGCGGTACCACGGATGTGGGCGTCATTTCACTCGGCGGGCTCGTGCGCGGTCGCAACGTCCGCATCGCGGGCGATCGTTTCAACAACGACATCGTCTCGCACCTGCGTAATGAATTCAAAATGCTCATCGGCGAAAAAACGGCCGAAGATGTAAAGATAGCCATCGCATCGGTCGTGGCGGGTCGCTTACCGTTTGAGGTCACCATTCGCGGCCGCGACCTCGTGACAGGGCTTCCCCGTGAGATCACTGTCAGCGATCAGGATGTACGCAATGCCATAGGCCACTCAATGGAAGAACTCATCGATTCGGTGAAGCAGGTCATAGAAGTCACGCCTCCCGAGATACTTGCCGACGTCATGCAAAGAGGCGTCCACCTGTGCGGCGGTGGAGCGCTCATTCGCGGATTGCCCGAATTTTTGGAAGACGCGCTTGGCGTGCCGGTAGTCGTGGCACCCGATCCGCTGACCGCCGTTGTGCGCGGTACCGGCGTCGTGCTCGATGATCTCGATGCGTATCGAGACACGCTACTCAAGAGTGATGATGAACTTGTACCGACCGAGTGATAGGGGAG
>CAZHOB010000052.1:0-4857 GCA_964534465.1 uncultured Candidatus Saccharibacteria bacterium | reverse complement strand
CGACCACCACCGGCCTCACAGCCAACAACACGACCGCCGCCTCCACCACCGCCCTCTATGTCGCCAATCTCCAATCTGGAACAACGACCCTCACCCGCATGTCCTTCCTCACCAACGACATCTCCGGCGCGACGACCACCGCCGCCATCTCGAGCATCCTCCAGAAGAACTTCAACGGCGGCAACGGCGACCTCACCTTCTCCGTCCTCAACACCGGCACGCTCACCGAAGCCGCACGACTCACGAGCAATGGGAACTTCGGCATCGGCACCACTTCTCCCGGTTCACTTCTCTCGCTCAACAACATCGCCAACTTCACCACAGCGACGAGCACCTTCTACTCCGCGACCGGCGGCATCAATCTCACGAGCGGCTGCTTCGCCGTCGGCGGCAACTGCCTCGTCAACAACGCACAGCTCGCCTCTGCATATCCGTTCTACGCCGCCGGCAACGCAACGACCACCCTCACACAATTCAACGGCGGCATCACAGCATACGCATCGTCGACCATCGGCAATGGCACGCAGATCGGCGGTCTCACTATTAGTGGCGGTGCTACTACAACGGGTAATGCGTACTTCGCGAGTGCAGTTACAGGGGCCAGCACTATTACGGCTGGAAGCGACGTAGTTGTAGGGGGAAGTGCGAGTCTTCACTACACAGGTTCGGCATTAATGTTGAGTAATAGGCTCTATTTACAGACCAATCCAATATCGTGGGGAAGCGGTTCGGAGGACACAACTCTTTCCCGAGCTAGCGCAGGCGTATTGCAGATCGGCTCCGGCTTACAAGCTGCCACAAATGCTTATGGAACTCTGCTCGCTGGTACTATCGGCCTCGGCACTTCGAGCCCGTATGCGATGCTCTCGATTTTGGCGACCTCGACCACGGGCGTCGGCTCTCCGAGCACACTCTTCGCCATCGCTTCCACTACTGGTGGCAATTCGACGACGACACTCTTCAGCATCTCCAATACAGGCGCCATCACCCAAGGTGGCGGGGCGACGAGCACGTTCAGTAATGGAATTACGCTTACAGCCGGCTGCTTCGCCATCGGGTCCACCTGTCTCCCGACGCTCGCGACGCTCACTGGCTCGGCAAATACATGGACCGCGCTCCAGCAATTCCAGGGCGGCGCGAGCACGACCAATTTCTCCGTGTATCAAAACGCATGGTTCGGGGCATCGGCGACGTCGAGTTTCAACAATCTCGGCCAGCTCACGCTCAATATCACCAACACAAGCCCGAGCCTCCTCCTTTCCACCAATGGCTCCGGTCAGGTCGTGGGCACTACCACGCCGACCGCAGCGTGGTTCATCGCCACCTCCACCACAGCGACATCAACATTTGCCGGCGGACTCAATGTCGGCAGCGGCGGACTCGTTTACGACCTCAGCTCCGGCATCACATCGATAAATAATCTCCAGCTCGGCGCTCTTAGCTTCGATAGCGATGCGGGGCAGGTGACGTGGGCCGACATGCCGGTCACTTCCGCTTCTGCCACGGGCACCGTCAACAGCTACACCGCTCAGCTCGGCGGCTCGCCTGTCCTTACCGCCTACAGCGAAGCTATCGGCTCCGGCAGCGGCGTGAGGAATCTGCGCGTGGGCATCGGCACCACCTCGCCTACGTCCAATCTTTCGATACAAAATAATTACGGCAGCACGGGGACGACGCTCTTCACCATCGCATCGTCTACGGCTTCCGACGGCTCGTCCTCCTCGCTCCTCTTTACCGTGAGCAACACCGGCTCGACGACCTTCGCCGGACCGCTCAACGTAGCGAACGGCACATCCACCTTCAATGGTGGCGGCATCGTGCTTGGCTCCGGCTGCTTCCTCTACCAAGGCTCATGTCTCACGCTCGGCGGCGTGAGTGGCAGCGGTACCGGGGGCATGCTCACGGCATGGAGCGGCGCGAGCACACTCACCGCGACGAGCGGCCCGACCGCCGCCTTCTACTTCGCCACCTCCACCACCGCCACCTCCACCTTCCTCGGCGGCGTCCAAGTGGGCAGCGCGAGCAACTACCTGAGCATCAATAATCTCGGCTCGTTCAACATGACGAAAGCGGCGGGGGTAGGCGACACCATCGGATATCTCAACGGCACAGCATTCCTCTCCGCGTCCTCATCTGCGAATGGAACTCTAGGCATAGGCATCAGCGCGCTCGCCAACAATATAAATAGTTCCGGCAATACAGCTGCCGGTTACCAAGCAATGCAAAATGCTACATCAACGAATCTCAACACCGCGTTTGGCTATCAGGCGTTGCAGGGCAATTCCACCAATGCATGCAGTGGCTGCGGCACGACCGGCAATACCGCCATCGGCTATCAATCAATGCTCGTCAACGCGACAGGCAAAAACAATACCGGCGTTGGATACAGTGCTCTTTCCAGCAACACGAGCGGCACCGCCAATACCGGCGTAGGTTTTCAGGCTCTCAACAGCAATACACAGGGCCAGTTCAATGCCGCCTTTGGGTATGCGTCGCTCAATCTCAATCAGACCGGCAGCAACAATACGGCGCTTGGCTATCAATCGCTTTCGAGCAACGTGGGAGGCGGTAACAATGTCGTGGTCGGCTTCCAGGCCATGAACAACGCAACGACAACGTCCGACAACGTCGGTATCGGTTATCAGGCGCTCCAAGGCTCCACGGCCGGCAACCTCACCATCACGGGCAATCTGAACGTCGCGGTCGGCGAAAGCGCGCTGCAGAATTTCATCACCGCCGGCAGCAACGCCGCACTCGGCTATCAGGCGATGCAGAATGCGACCAATACTTCACAGAACGTCGCACTCGGCTATCAGGCTTTGAAAATGAGCGCCGCCGCCGCTGTCGACAACTCCGGAGGGAGCAATACGGCGGTCGGCTATCAGGCGCTCACGGCCAACACCTCTGGCGGTCAAAACACCGCACTCGGTAATTCATCATTGCTCGCCAACACCACAGGCGGCAACAACGTCGCCGTCGGCCAAGGGACACTCCAGAACGGCACCAACAACAACTCATCGGTGGCAGTCGGCGCACTTGCTTTTGCCGACACCGGCACCAAGACGAATTCAGTCGCGGTGGGCTACGACGCGGGCAACGGCAACGGGCACAACGACACCGGAGGCACGTACGTCGGCTACAACACAGGATTCTCTCTCAACAACACCTCGTACAACACGCTCATCGGCTATCAATCCGGTTCGTCAATAGGCGCCGGATGGAGCAACATCCTTCTCGGAGCATCTATCGACGCCAACAATCTCACATCCGGAGGAGGCAACATAGGCATCGGCAACAACACCTTCTTCCAAAATGCCGCCGGCAACAACCAGCTCAACATCGGCGGCTTGCTCTTCGGTACGTTGCCGGCTACGACGAGCTCATTCAAACTCCCGACCAGCGGCTCCATCGGCATCGGCACGAGCACGCCGTGGGCGAAATTTACGATTGCGACGAATAATGGAGATACGAATCAGTTGCTCTTTATGATTGCGAGCTCGACGGCTACGGCGACGACGACATTCCTCACCATGAGCAATGCCGGAATGTTCTCCATCGGCGGCGCGACCGGCACGCCGTACTCCACCGGTGCCTTTACTGTCGATGCGATAAGCGGCTCGACGACCATCGCAAATCTCAATCTCGGCAACCTCTCATTCGCGCCTGATGCCGGTGTGGTCAATCTCTCCGACATTCCGATACAGAGCGCAGCTTCGGGCGTCGCGCAATCGCAATCTATCGCCATCGCCGGTAGCTCCACGCTCACGGTCTACGCCGAAAGCAACGGTTCCGGCGCGGGCCAGAACTTCCGCGTAGGAGTCGGCACGAGCACACCGGGCACCGCACTCTCCGTCGCCGGCATCGCCAACTTTGCCTACGCGACGAGCACCTTCTACGCAACCGGCGGCATCAATCTCGCAGCAGGATGCTTCGCCGTCGCAGGAAGCTGCATGGTCAACAACGCGCAGCTCGCCTCCGCCTATCCCTTCTATGCAGCAGGCAACGCCACCACCACGCTCACACAATTTAATGGCGGACTCACTGCGTACGCTTCTTCGACCATCGGCGGCGGCACGCAAGGCGGCGGACTCACTGTAAATGGCGGCGCGACGTCGACAGGAAATGTTCAAGTACTCGGGACTCTCAATATTGGTAGTGGCTCTGGCTTCACCAACTCGACCTTTACGTCAGGGACGTATTCACTCGCGATAGGCGTGGGTGGCAGCGGACTTGGCGTTGGCGCAACGCACCTTACGATCGGGAGCGGCCAACTCCAATACCTCGGCGATGGTGCTGTTTCATCCATCGGACTTGGACTTCAGTTTAGCTCGGGGATAGATACAAGTATTTCATGGCTCGGAGCCAACAAGATCGGTATCGGTAACGGAACGTACGGCGATACAAGCGGCACTCTTGTAGGGGGCAGGATCGGACTTGGGACTTCATCTCCATACGCCTTCCTGTCCATCCTTGCGACTTCGACCACGGGCGTCGGCTCACCGACCACCCTCTTCGCCATCGCGTCCACGACAGGCGGCAATTCGACGACGACGCTCTTCTCCATTTCAAACACCGGTGCCATCACGCAAGGCGGTGGCGCGACGAGCACGTTCTCAAATGGAATTAATTTCACGGGCGGTTGCGTCACCCTCAACGGCGGCGCGTGCATCGGCAGCGCTGTCGCATCCTCCTTCTCTCTCGGCACCATTTGGAACTCTCTCACCACCTTCGGCACGACCACGAGGGCCACGACAACTCCCGAATGGTTCCAGACAGCCTTCTTCGCTTCCTCCACCGCCAGTGCCCCAAGCGTCATCGACAATCTCGTCGTGGCACAAAATGCAACGACCACCGCCG
>CAZHOB010000051.1:0-5753 GCA_964534465.1 uncultured Candidatus Saccharibacteria bacterium | reverse complement strand
GGGTATAGAAGAGTTCCATTCGCAGTGGGCGAGTGGTATCACTGCTACAGTCGTGGCATTGATAAGCGCATCACATTTGAGTCCGAACAAGATTGCCGGAGGTTTCTCCAACTTCTCTATTTGGCCAACGACACCTCGCAGATCGATCGAAGTCATTTTTCACACCGATCACACAAAGAAATTTTTCAACGTGCCAGAAAAGAGCAGATAGTGTCTATAGGCGCTTTTTGTCTGATGAGAAATCATTATCATCTTCTGATGCAAGAAATTTTGGATGATGGAATTTCAAGATTCATGCAAAAGGTAGGCACAGGATATTCCATGTATTTCAACGAGAAGTATAAACGGATCGGAAATGTATTCGTAAAACCATTCAGATCGAAACATGTCGGATCGGACCGATATTTGCGCCGCGTTGCACAGTACATTCATCTCAATCCGATAGAGAAGTTTGAACCGAGTTGGAAATCAGGAAAAATCAAGAATTTTGCGACCGTGGAAACGGCATTATTGAAGTATCCTTTTTCCAGCTTAATGGACTACAAAAATTCTGTTAGGCCGGAAGGAACTTTACTCGACAAAGAAGCAGTGTCGCTTTTACGCGACGGAATGCCACCGCTCCGATCCGTGATCCAAGACGCTGCTGAATATTATGCCACACTTAAATCCTAGAGGCGACGCCTCGAGGATTTTATCAATTCTTCCTACATGGAGTCGTACGCGATCTTGGAGAGGTCCTTGATGATGGCGGTGAGCTTATCGAAATCGGTGCCCTCGGTGAAGATGCAGAGAGAATACGGGCCGTCAGCTTTGTACACGATGCCGCAGTCGTGCAGTTCGCGTCTTTGCGCGTTGCCATTGCCATCGTCTAACTCCCGCTCGCCGAATTTGTGCGCCACTTTTGTGTCCTGAGGCAATGGATCTGCGATTCCCTTGAAACTCGTTTTACTCAAGATGTCGAGCGCTTTTTCCGAAAAATCGCGATTGAGATACGAAGCATTGTAGAGCATGCGAAAAACGTTGGCATACGACTTGGCGGTAATAAAATCGATCTCCTGCTCCTGCTTCGGGATACGGATACCGAGCTCCACGAGCACGGAGTCCAAAAACTGCGGATCTATTTTTCTCACAAGAATATCTGCGGCGTTGTTGTCGGACTGCTCTATCATTTGCTCGATGAGCCGCTCCACAGTGTACTTTTGGCCCGTCACGAGCATGGCGCCCGGCAGTATGTCCTGCGCGCTGTCATCCAGCGTGGCTGCAGGCTGGTACGTGAGCTCTTCGTCGAGTATCGAGGGCTGTATCTCAGCGAATTTGTAATACGCGATCATGAGCGGAAGCTTCAGAAGCGAGGCGGGAGCGTAGGTATCAAATTCATTGCTCGCGGCCCACTGACCAGTATTAAGGTCGCGTACCCACACGGATACGCGTTTGGCTTTGCCTTCCTTCACGTACTCGGCCGTCGCATCATTGAGCTTCGCGTCGAGCGCCTTGGTACTCGCGACGCTCATGTCGTAAACAGTGCAGTCGAGCATCTGGCTCGTGAAGGGGTACTTTTGCTGGCACGCCGTGCGCTCCTCGTGGCGCGCGGATCTTGCGCCGTCATTGATAAAAAAACCGGCCGCGAAACTTACCCCCATGAGTACCAGCGTCAGCGCGTATTTTTGCAGCAACGTTCCCACAGTACCGAATAGTATACCTGTCCCATATACGATACACCACTCCCTACATACTCATTCTCGCGGTACACTGGCGTATGCTTGCGCCTCGAAAATTCCCGCTCTACGCGTGCACGATTTTCCTCAGCGCATTCCTCCTCTTCGTCATTCAGCCCATGGCGGGCAAGCACGTGCTGCCGTACTTCGGCGGCTCGTCGTCCGTGTGGGCGACGAGCCTTCTTTTTTTCACAAGCATGCTTTTTGCGGGCTACGTGTATGTGTACCTGCTCACCACGTTCGCGCCGAGCAAACAGGTGATCGTGCACGGCGCGATCGTCGCATGTGGCGTATGTGTCGGGCTCGCCGCTGTTTTTGGACAGGCATTGTTCCCTTCACTTGCGTGGACCATAGGCAGCGCGAATGCGCCGGCCCTCGATCTCATCCGCGCGCTCACCCTTTCGATAGGCATACCGTATTTCCTGCTTTCAACGACGGGCCCGCTTTTGCAATACTGGTGGGGCCTTTCGAGCGCCAAAGAGCCGTATAGATTGTATGCACTCTCCAACGCCGGCTCTTTCCTTGCACTCATCAGCTATCCGTTTTTTATAGAACCAGCCCTGCATTTGCATTCGCAGGAGGTCCTCTGGTCCGTTCTCTTTGTGGGATATGCGCTTATTCTCGGTGTCATCTGCGCTGCTCTCTTTCGCACGCATTCATTCGAGATACCCGCAAAAGAAGCAATGCCGGCGGTCTCTATTCACTCGAGACTTTTTTGGGTATCGTATGCGACGCTTCCGTCCCTGCTACTCGTGGCCACGACCACTGTTATCACGCAAACCATCGCTCCCGTGCCGCTCTTGTGGATAGTGCCGCTGTGTCTGTATCTCCTTTCATTCATCCTCGCGTTCCGTGGCTCCGGCCAGTCTATTTATGTGCCGGTATTCGTGCTGCTCGCTGCGTATGCGGTGAATTGGTACTGGGATGCCGGCAGTCATTACGTCTTCCAAGCACTCCTTAGTGACCTTGCGCTGCTATTTTTTGCCGCGCTCTACTGCCACGGTCAGCTGTATCGCTTGCGGCCTCCGACCTCGCGCCTCCCACTTTTTTACGTCTTTCTCTCGCTGGGCGGAATGCTCGGTGCATTTGCGGGCGCGCTGCTCGCGCCAATGGTTTTCAACGAATTTCTTGAATTTCCGCTTGGCGTCGCCGTTGCGGCGTCTCTTGCGGTAGCGGGTCTTGCCGAGCCGCTGTTCCCTCGCGTGCTCGATCTGCGAAAGATCTTCATCACAAAGCTCATCTGTATCGCGTTCATCACCAATATGTTCTTTCAAATTGTCGTGAAGCCGGGCGATCACACCTTTATCGCGTCGAGGAATTTTTACGGCTCGGTGAAGGTGGAATTTGCGGGAGCGGGTGTTTACTTGCTCCACGGCACTACATTTCACGGCATGCAACCCATAGCCAAAGAGTTGCAATACCAACCGAATTCATACTATGCCGAAGGCAGCGGCATCGGGCGCGCCATCCGCTTCGAAGAGGCGCTGCGCAAAAAAGAGGGGACACGTGTGGGGATCGTGGGGCTCGGCACCGCGTCCATCGCGGCATATTGCAGACCTCAAGATGCTTTCGTTTTTTATGAGATAGACCCCCGCATTGAGGGCATCGCCAAGAATTACTTCAGCTATTTATCGCATTGCGCGGGTTCATCTGTCAGATTGGGCGACGGACGATTGGTCCTCGCGCGAGAATTACAAAGAGGCGAGCAAGGTAATTACGACGTCGTCGCCATTGACGCCTTTGCCGACGACACCGTCCCCGTGCATCTTCTCACTCTACAGGCGATATCGCTCTACGAAGCGCACTTACGCTCGCCGCAGAGCATCATCGCCGTCCACACCTCCAATCGTTATCTCGACCTTCCGCCGGTCATCTTGAAGATCGCAGCGCAGGAACATCTGACGGCCAAGGTCGTCAACGACAACGAGACGGCGGTACTCGGGGGACTCTCGCAGTGGGTACTGCTGGCCAAAGACCCGAAGGTCTTCGATGCCCCCAATTTCGCCAATTCGACGTTCATGATACCCAATATGCGCGTCGTCCCCTTATGGACGGACGATTACACCAGTTTGTTCACCGTTGTTAACCTCCCCAGTTTTCGCTAGCGGGCAGGACTTGACGCCCTCCACGCTCAGGGGTAACATATAAGCATATTCGCATATACTAATAATTACCCATGTCGGCACTTTGTGATGAAATAGCGCAGCTGGGAAAAGGTATCGGCAACGCGAGCCGGTACAACATACTCGAAGCGCTCATGCACGGGCCGCGGACCGTCGGCGAAATAGTCTCTCGCGTCAAGGAATCGCAGCCGCGCGTCTCGCAGAATCTAAAGATCCTGAAGGCCGCCAACCTCGTTGCGGATGAACGCAAAGGTAAAGAAGTCTACTACTCGATAAATGTCGCGTACATGACGTCGTTATTAAAAAAATTATCAACTAATGTGGAGAAGGGTAAAAATACAGGAAGTAAGATCTAAGAATTAGGATCTAAGAATATGGATACAAATACATTGGAACCAAAAATTACGAGAGTGGCTTCGAGGTTCGATACGATCGCTACACAGGATGTTATCCAGAAAACGGCGGATGGACTGAAAGAGCGAGGAATAGAGCCAATTATTGTGGGCAGTAGCGCGGAGGCTCTGGCCAAAATAAAAGAGCTGATATCTGCGGGCGCGTCAGTAATGAACGGCGCTTCGCGTACGCTGGAGCAAATAGGATTTGTTGAATATCTGAAAGCAGGAAAGCACGGGTGGAATAATCTGCACGAAGTGATACTTGCCGAAAAAGATCCAGCGAAGCAGGGCGCATTACGCAAACAAGGCGTGCTTTCCGACTTTTACCTCGGCAGCGCGCATGCGCTCGCGCAAACCGGTCAATTTCTCGTCGCGTCGAATTCCGGCAGCCAGTTACCTCACATCGTATTTACCTCACCGAATATCATTTTCGTCGTCGGGGCGCAGAAGATCGTTTCCACTCTCGACGATGCTTTCAAGCGCCTCGAAGAGCACGTCATCCCGCTCGAAGACGACCGCATGATGCAGGTGTACAAGGCGCATACGTATCCCTCCAAGGTCGTCATCTTCAATCGCGAGCCCGCCTTTCTGGGCCGCAAGGTGCGGATGATCATCGTTCCTGAAAAACTCGGCTTTTAACGTAGAAAAGCCGCGAAGTTCTTTCCTTGACATCCTCCTATATGACTGTTAAACATTTGTCTGGCATGGTCATTGAAGGAGCCCAAAATGGACCAGCGACTGGAGAGTGCGGTCAACTTCGTGCGGACGGCGTGGGAGAAGAGGCCGTTCGATGAGGGTCGCTACCTCAACGAGTGCGAATACATCATCGAACACAGGGCGGACCTGCCTTTCAGGGTGTTCGTGCAATTGCCCGGTGGCCTGACGTCGAATCGTCAGCTCAAGTGGGACACGGTGAAGGCCGGGTCCGATGAGCGCTGTGGCTGCGGAAACGAGCGGGTCATACTTCCCGGCAATCCGCGGATGGAGTACGAACCTTCGGAGGCGGGATCTGTCGTTGTATCCGTTGTCCACAAGGTCTACCTGAAGCCAGTCGGTGGCGACAAAGCATCCACCTACGTCCAGTTCTCTATTGAGGGCCAGGGGCTAGCGTTTCTATTAGAACCGTTGGCACCGCTGGTGCTGACGCCTGATATCTTTTCAGTCCAAGGATTCCCATTCGACCAGCTGGCAAAAGCTTTGAAAAAGGAGAGAACAAAACCGTTGGCTCTCTTTTTTGGAAAAGAGAAGACGCCGGTTTGCGCGATCACTGCCGTCGATCTTGAAGCACAGACGGTAACGATCACACCCGACAGAGCTGTGGAAGCGTTCGACCCCGATTCCACGCCGGATGGTCACGTGTGCGATAAGTAGTCGCGACAAGGCGCAACGAGACGAGTCTCGTTGCGCCTTTACCTTTTTCTGGGCTTTGTTATTACGGCAGCGCCGCACGGCCTTGTGTGACTGTGATGACCGGAATACCCTTTGTCTTCACGTAATTCACAATGGATTGGAATTTGGAC
>CAZHOB010000050.1:0-7441 GCA_964534465.1 uncultured Candidatus Saccharibacteria bacterium | reverse complement strand
GTAGTCCTCTCCTCTTCCGTCATTCCTGGCAACGAACGCGCCGTGCAAAAGCTGAAAGACAATCTCTCGCGCCAAGGCGCGCACATCATCACGTATCACGCGAGCGACGTGCACGCATCGGGTCATGGCAACAGAGAGGAAGCGGTGTGGATACACAAGCAGATAAAGCCGAAATTTTTCATTCCCGTGCACGGATATCACTACATGCTCCGCGTGCATGCAGACGTGGCTGTGGAAATGGGCGTCGCGCTGGAAAATGTCTGCATTCCCGACAACAGCTCTATCATCGAGATAAAGAGTGGAGAAAAAATATCGAAACATGGAGTGAAAGCTCCTTCAGAGCTTCGCGTCGTCGAAGGCCAGACCGTTACCGAGCTCTCCGACGTACTCATGCGCGATAGAAAAGCGCTCGGGCAGGAAGGTTTCTGCGTCGTCGTAGCCACCATCGATCGCCGCACGGGCAAACTCCACAAGTCGCCCGACATCATCTCCCGCGGATTCGTGTATTTGCGGGATAATAAGGAGCTCATGGACCAAACCCGCCTCATCATCCGCAAATCAGTGGAGACATCGCTGCGCAACCCGCGCACAGCCGACCTCGACGCCGCCCGCGAAGACCTCGCCGAGAGCGTCTCTCGCTTCTTACTCCAGCGAACAATGAAGCGTCCTATCGTCATACCCGTCATCGTTTCCGTCTAGACGTGGGTTTGCCCTCCAGGCGAGAGCAAGGAGAGATTGATGGTCACCTTTGAAAAAGCATTGGCTGCGCAGAAAGAAATTGATGCGGAGTTCGGAAAATTCGACGTTGAAACCGCTCTCACGCAAGACGGTGCAGATTGGATAGTCCGCGCCGACATCAGGAAACCTTTGCCGAAAGGAATATCGATACCCACCACAAAAAACGGCGTCAAGGTGAAGGTTCGGCGCGTATCGGGCACTCTCATCGGATACTAGAGTTTTCTCACGGCGCCAATATCGGCGCCGTTTACTTTTGAGCGGAAAAGCCTGTATACTCGCGTTAGTCCACAAAGAGGAGTAAGGCAATGGGCGGCCCGTCACCGGAAATCACCAGTCGCGAGATCGAAGCTCGCAAAGTACTCGTTAATGTGTTCACGCGAGCACGATTGACGGAAGAGGAATATTCGAGTCTATTTTCCCATTTCTATTTTGCGCGAAACGTCCGCGGCAGTGCGGTCTGTGAGCCCGCGAGGCACGCACGAAGTCTTCTCGAAAGCAAACGAAGCGGAAAGAAGCGCGGCTGCATTCCGGGCATGACACTTTGAAATAAGGAGAGTGAAAATGGATTCCGAAAAGTTGATGGAACTTGCCAAGCACGAGCTCGACAAGGTCAAACATCTCTCGAGCAGCGCCGAAGCGATAAAGGGCGTCGGGTATGCCCTTCTGGCCATTGCGGCCCCTGTCAAAGAAGCCTCTCCAACAAAGAAAGAGTAGGCTCATGCCTCTTCAACAGCTGACCAAGCTTCCCGACTTTCCTGAAAATCCGCTGGGACTGAAAAGAGGCACGGTGCTTCGCGTCGCTCATCCGGTCATTACCGACCAGCTTGGCCTCAAGATGAACAGGCTGATACCTATCGGGTACGACGGTGAGTGCGTGCGGTGCGGGCCTTTTACGTGGTCGATCGCCCAGATCTGTCAGGAGATCACCGATCGCAAATGGTGGGAGATCGATGGGCACATGGACCTGTCGGATCCTACGACGATGAAGGAATTTAACGTACTCTTCGAGCAGATCGAGATCGTTACTCTGAATTAAGACTCATGGCAAGGTTTAACCTTGCCATTTTTGTAGGGTGCGCGAAACGCGATCGCATTTAAGGAAATGTCTTGGCGCAAGTGCACCTCGCTGGAAGAGTCTCTGGGATTGATGGTTATCGTTGTCGGCGCCCCGCTAGTCGGGGCGCTTTTTTGCTTCTTCATATGAACCTTGACTTTGATGCCTGAGAGGAGCACCATCTTGGTAGCAATCCGAAGGAGGCTCCCATGTCGAACCGTCCATACATGGACCGTGATCACTGGATCAACGAGGCCCTGGCTGCCAACGCAGCTTGGGATGAATGCGAGGTCGGCAGCGCCGACGAACATGCTTGCAAAGAGCGCGTCTACAACTGCCTGAAGCAGGCGGAAATGGAACCTCGATGACTCAGCGCCTACGCTCGTAGGCGCTTTGTTTTACGCTATGCGCCACTTCCCTTTTTCGCGAATGATGAGATCGTCGCGCGCGAGTGAAGCGAGTGCGCTTTGCCACTTTTTCCCCTTCCACCCATTTTCCCCATTCATCAGATCACGCAATATCTGTCCGCGCACTTGTCGCAGCGAACCCTCAAACTTCGATTGGCGCACATAGTGTTTGCTTTTGCGTGCGGGATTTTTGTGCAGCTTTTTGATGTGCACGCCATAATCCATCAGCGCCCAATTCCATTTTCTCGGGTCTTGCCCACTCGCCACCTCATGGGCGACGGGAATTATTTGCGTGTCCCCTACTATCGACCTACGAGGTCGATGGTTGAAGAAGTGATGGATGAAAACGGCGCGGATGTTGGTTTCTATGAGAATGTCCGGAAAGTTGTGCGCGAAGATGCGGATGGCCGAAGCTGTGTAGGGTCCCATGCCAGGCAGAGCGCGCAGAGCGGCCTGCTCCTTCGGGACGCGGCCGCCGTGGTGCGCAACGATCTCCTTCGCCGCGTCGTGCAGATACTTCCCTCGCCTGTTGTAGCCGAGCCCCGACCACACCTTGAGCACCTCCGAGAGCTGCGCCCTTGCCAGCGCTCGAACGTTCGGAAACTTTTTAAAGAATTCTTTGTATTTTTCCAGCACGCGAGACACCTGCGTCTGCTGCAACATCACTTCGGATACCATTACGCGATACGGGTCGGTCGTTTTGCGCCAAGGCAGCTGATGCCTTCCATGTTTTTTCCAATGCGACCAGACGATCCGTCTAAAGTTCGTATATGACATCTTTTCGTTCAACGACGACTTTCCATCCTTCTTTTTTTGCATATGCATAGAGCTTGCTATTGGGATTGAAACAAATGGGCTTGGCTACGATATCGAGGAACGGAATATCACTCTCCGAATCGCCGACGCCTATCGAATTGGTCAGCATGAGCGATTCTCTATCGACGGCGCGACGGATGATGGTGGCTTTGTCCTTGGCCTGCTCGCCATCCACGATCTTGCCGGTAAATTTATCGTCTTTGTCTATCTCGTAGATGAGGCCGTAGACCTTGTCGAAGCCGAGGCGCGGGCAAAATTTGTCGAGAACCGTCTTCGGTGAATGCGAAATGGCAAGGAGGAAGTAGCCGCGCCGCTTCAGGTCGGCGAGCAGCGCTCGCGGGTAGCGATACGTATGCTTCCACTGCGCAGCGACCATTCTTTTGGATGCGTCGGACAGGGCACCGTAGTGCACGCCTTGGATATGTTTTTGGAACGCTTTGACGACGCCGTTGATGTAATCGTCGTACGGCCCCACTCTGTCGAGCCATTTTTCATAGTGCTTGGCATACATTTCTTGCACATCTTCGGAAAATACCCCGTCGCGGATAAGCTGCTCGACCACTTGAATGAGCAAGCTCGAGCGAAAAATAGTTCCGTCCACATCGAATACCGCCACACGCTTCTTTGCCATGCGCATATACTATACCGTTACGTCTATAAAGAAAACGACCGCGCTCGGCGGTCGCTTTTTTTCACGCGAGGCCATGAAATATAACTCTTCCGGCCTTTTTAACATCATCACGCTGTTGAAATGCCTCTATCCATTCGTCTTCAGAGCCTTCTGGGACTGCGATCAATACATAAAAACCGATACTCTTCTCCCCAAAACTGTCCTTTAGCTCAAGGCCAAGATCACGGATTACGGATTCGAAATCCGTGCCGGGCCAAAATTTGACTATTATTTCGCCGCTTTTGCTGGACATCTAGCGCTCCTTGTTTATCCCAACGAACACAATACATCAAGGAAAGCTGCGTGGGAAATTACATGGCCTTCGGCCAACGCCGGTTGGCTTCCGGCCACAATTTTGTAAGCGGATGGGCTACACAATCGTGCGGGCGGGCCGGGCAGATATATCGGCCGTAGAGGACAAGGCCGTTGTTGACGTATTTCCAATCTTTTTTGGATACGAGCTTTTCGAGGTCTTTGGAGATCTTGCCGAGGTCGCGGTTGTCGGAGAGGTCGAAGCGGTATGCGAAACGCTTTACGTGCGTGTCTGTCGGAATGCCGGACCATTCGTGGAATAGCTCCCCCATAACGACATGCGCTGTTTTGTAGCCGACGCCGGGGAGCGTTTGGAGGTGTTCGGCATCACGTGGAATGTGGCCGCCAAAATCGTCTGCGACGATTTTGGCGGCCACCAGTATCGCCTTCGTCTTATTGCGAAAAAAAGGTATCGAACCTATCTCCTGCTCGAATACGCGTGCATCTGCCGTCGCAAAATCACGAGGCGTTTTGTATTTCTTAAAAAGTTTATCTGTAACCCGATTCACCACCTTGTCGGTGCACTGCGCCGACAAGACGACGGCAACAACAAATTGGAACTGTGTAGTATATTGCAACTCACTTTTGGATTTCGGGTACGCCTTTTTTAAATACGCGACGATTTTCTTGGCGCGCACCTTTCTTTCTTCGAGTTTATTCACTCGGCTACTTTACTACAATTGGAATTTCAAGCGAATCATCCTTCTCCGGCAAGCCCGACGGATTGTCTTTCATAATGATGAGCGTCGCTTGCCCTGTGTAGTTTGTCTCGATACTGACGGTCGTCGCGAATTTTACTTGCTCGGTCGTCATCCAGTCGCCGATCGCGTTGCCGTGCGCGTGCGCGATCACATTGCCTTGCGGATCACGCACCTGTATCGGGAAGGTGGCCTCAAAAAACCAGTTGCCGGGTGCATCTCCCGTGAGGCCGAACGTCTTACCGACAGTTCCGCCAGATAGGGGTGACGTAACATGGACACGTTCATGGAGGGGCGCGGGAGTATCGCTCGTGGATGTCGGGACTTCCGTGTTTTTTTGCGTCGGAAGGGGCTCTTGTGTGGTCGGAGCGTGCGCTGTTTGTACGAAAAGGAGCCACGCGAGTATTGCGACCGCAATGACAAGGACAAAAACCAAACCTCCGAGTATTTTGTTCATATATACAGTATACGACGTTTGTTCTGACGCTTCTATTACAAGGAAACGATTGCTTTCGCCAGCCTCTCCGGATCGTGGCGGGCGATGTCGGCCTTGGAAAAGTATTTGCCGAGCACGACTTTTTTGGCGTACTTCCTGATGTCGGGATCGCAGTAGAGCGGGAATTTATTTTCGGCTGCGTACTTAACGAGCAGCTTCTTGTTCATGTTCTCGCTGTTGCAGATGGCATAATCGAATTGCTTCAGTTTCGTATATTTCAAAAGCTCTTTGAGTACATCGGAGGCTACGAAGCCATGCGTCTCCCCCCACTTGGTGAGGAGATTGCACACCACCACCTTTTTCGCCTTGCTCTTTTTGAGCGCCTCGCTCATCCCCTCTGCCAAAAAATTAGGCACGAGCGATGAGTAGAGATCGCCGGGGCATATCACGATAAGATCGGCGTCGAGTATCGCCTGCCGCGTCTCGGGATGGAGCTTCGCTTTCGGATGTAGGAAAACTTTATCGATACGAAGCTTGCCGTCATGTTTTGGGATATCGATATTGGTCTCTCCCACGATCTCTTTACCATTTTCCAAAATGGCGTGCACGTGCGATGGATCGACAGATACGGGCAGCACTTTGCCGCGCAGATTCAGGAGTTCGGAGGCTTTTTTGATACCTTCTATTTCGCCGCCGTAGATGCGCGAGAGCGCCACGAGGAAGAGATTGCCGAAGCTGTGGTCGTGCAGCGAGCTACCCACTTTGTCGAATCGGTACATGAAAAGGTTGCGCAAAATTTTGGCTCTGTTGCCTTCTGAAAGCGCGAGAAGGCAGCGGCGCACGTCGCCCGGGGGGAGGACTCCGAATTCGTCGCGCAGCACGCCGGAGGAGCCGCCGGAGTCGAACATGCTGACCACCGCCGTGATATCGAGCGGAAAATGCTTGAGACCGGAGAGCATCATATAGCTTCCGGTGCCTCCACCTATCGTGACTACCTTCTTCATCGCTCGACTCTATAGCTTTACTACGGTGAGTGCAAGATGAAGTTGGCTCGGGGGTTTGTTCGAGCTTGTTGGACGGTAGCAAGTCAGAACGGCAGTACGGCAGTGTGTGCGTCGCGACTGTATGAGCACAGCCTTGTATATCGAAGCAACGGACCCGAAGCACAGCTGCATATCATGGACAGAAAAAAGTATCGGCGAGTTTCGCGGCGCACACACTGCCGTGCTGCCGTTACCGAGGGGAGGCGCTCGAACTAGCCTTGCAAACAAAAAACGACTTGATACCATAGCTCTACAACTGAATATCGTATCAAGAGTGTGGCGAGAGTTCCGGCTCAACGAACCACCAGCAACCACTCGAAAGAGAACGGTGCTCCATCCGGCCTTCGGGAAGATACTATTTTATCAATAATCTCCCGTCGGGGAGATATTTTGTTGATTGCATGTTCCATCTTTTAAACAGATATACAACGGAGAGCGTCACCTCGGGCCATCCCGACAAAGTGTGTGACCAGATATCAGACGCGATATTGGATGCATGCCTGGAACAAGACCCGCGCTCGCGCGTGGCCGTGGAGACATTCGGCTCGCACGGCACGCTTATGATAGGCGGCGAGGTTACCACCAATGCCAAGGTGGATATGAAAAAGATAGCGGCCGATGTGTATAAATCCATCGGCTATACGGAGAAGCTCGACATTTTGTACAAAGTATCGAAACAATCCAATGACATCGCGCAGGGTGTCGACACCGGCGGCGCGGGTGATCAGGGCATCATGTACGGCTACGCCACCGATGAGACGGACGAGATGCTGCCGCTTGGTGTTGTGCTTTCGCACGCGCTCGCGCGAAGGCTTGAAAAAATGCGCCGCGACCTCACCTTGCCGTGGATAAAACCCGACGGCAAGACGCAGGTAACCATTTCAAAAGGAAAAGTCATCACCGCCCTCATCTCTACACAGCATGCCAAGAACGTATCGCAGGAAGAGATACGCAAGGAACTCATCAAACACGTTTTTACGCCGGTACTCGGCAACGTGAAAGGTATTGAAATACTCGTAAATCCTACAGGCAAATTCGAAGTCGGCGGCTTCGCCGCCGACGCCGGTCTCACCGGCCGCAAAATAATGGTGGACACATACGGCGGCCTCATGCCGCACGGCGGCGGCGCCTTCTCCGGCAAGGACGCGACCAAGGTGGACCGTTCTGCGGCCTACATGTGCCGTTTTGCAGCGAAAAACCTCGTGGCCAATGGTTATGCCAAAAAAGCGCTCGTCACGGTAGCCTACGCCATCGGCCGCGTGGATCC
>CAZHOB010000049.1:0-7761 GCA_964534465.1 uncultured Candidatus Saccharibacteria bacterium | reverse complement strand
GCCGCTTGTGGCAGAGATAAGCCATTTTCCGGTACCCGACAGATTCATTCTTGGCGCGACAGTGCCGAAGGCGACGCAGATGGAATACTGCAAGTCGCTCGCAAAAGTCATCGAATATGACTTCAGCAAAGGCCGTCTCGACACATGGACACACCCGTACTCGATCGCATATGGTCGCATCACGACGCGCTTTTCGGACGGCTGGTGCAATTCGCTCAAGCCCGTAATGCACGAGGTCGGTCATGGAAAATACACGCATAATCTGCCGCTCGAGCATTTCGGCACGCCGCTGGGATGTGCGCGCTCGGCAGGCGTCCACGAATCGCAATCACGGCTGTGGGAAAATCACGTCGGTCGTTCACTCGAATTCTGGAGCGGACAATTCGACAAACTCCAGAGCGCGTATGCGCCCACTCTCAACGGTCTCGATGTCGAGCAGTTTTATACGCTGCTCAACGTAGTGCAGCCGGGCTTCATCCGCGTCAACGCCGATGAACTCACCTATTCGATGCACATTGCTCTTCGCTTTGAGCTCGAACAGGCTCTCATGCGCGGCACACTGGATGTAAAAGACGTCCCGGAAGCGTGGAACGCCGGTATGAAAAAACTGCTCGGTATCACGCCACCGACCGACACCCTTGGCTGTCTGCAAGACGTTCATTGGTCGACCGGCTCCTTCGGTTACTTCCCCACGTACCTTTTCGGCAGCATGATAGCCGCGCAACTGTGGGAAGCTGCAGAGCGCACGATCGGAGACCTTTTTGCAAAGATGGCGAAGGGCGACCTCTCCGAGTTAAGCGAATGGCTCAAAGAAAATATCCACCGGCATGGCTGTCGCTACAGCACGAAGGAACTCATCACCCGTGCGACCGGCTCGCCGCCTATCTCGAAGCCGTACACGGATTATCTAAGCAAAAAGTTCAAGGCTCTGTACAACATTGCCTGACAACTCAAAACGCCCGACCTTGGTCGGGCGTTTTTATATTGCGCGCATGCGCATCGAGGAACTTACGTTCCACGCTGGAATGTCATCGGACGTTCCGAGGAGGTCGCGCCGACCGACCAAAGGGAGAGGCCTGCGATCACAATACCCGTAACCACGAGCGTCCACATCAGTGAGGCACTATCGAGGCCAAGGAACGGGACGACGATGACCCAGAGGCCCAGAAGCGCATTTACCCATTGCTGCCACATATATGTATGTGTAATGAGGGCTCGTAAAATCGACCGCAGCGCCAAGGTCAATACCGCTGACGCTGAACCAGAGAACATTATCCCTAAAGGGCGTGGAGTGAGGATGAACGGTAAAAGAGCGCGTATTCAGGCGTTGTTCTGAAGCCGCAATGCATGGTAGGTTTGAAATGAGTTCTTTGACTCATAGAAAAGGTACTGTCATGAATAAGCCGTCCAAACAGTGGGAATCGGTCATTGGCGAGGGTTTCGAATTCCCCCCTATCGATCCCTCCATGCCGCTCGCGGATGCAGTCAGCACAGCGTGCAACGCCGTGGAGCAGCATGTACTGCGCTCCGAAGCGGTGCGCTCGTATCTGGAAAAAGTACCGAAGGGCGCGGACACCTATTGCCCCGATTCACCTCTCAATGAGATCGTGAAATACGTCGCTGACCAAAAATCTGCCATCGACAAAAGCGACCCCGAACTCACGCTCCGATTCCTCTTGCACTACATCGTGCCGGTTTTTGAGCTTGAGCAGGACGCCGTCTTTGACGCGATCGAGAAGATCGATGACATCTCCGAAGATGAGAAGCGTCTCTTTTTCGATTGTGCCGTCCTCGCCGAGTTTACCGATCGCTTCTGGGCGAAATGGTTCGAAAAAGTCGCAGTACCCTACCAGCTCCTGCGCGAAGCGGAACAGCAGCACTATTGCGAGCTCGTCAAAGACGTACTCGCGCAGAACGACTACACCGCATTCACCTACGACAAGGCAAAAGGTTGCATGGAGAGGGTTTCGTGGGCGCGCTCATTCCCCGGCGAGATCGCAGACATCCTCTCGATACTCGAGGTGTTGAAGGAAACGCCGCTCGAAGGTCTCGGCCCATACTTCAGCGCATTGCATACCGCGTATGCATGCGAGGACATCGCGAAGCTCGAGGATCGCTGGACCAAAGTTGACGAAGCATGGGTGCGCATCCCGCGCAGCAGCAGGCTTGTGCCGGTGCATGGCATGGAGCCGGGCTACGAACATCCGTTCGGTGTCAGCCCCGAATTCCGACTCGAGGTGCGCACGGGTGATTGCAAAGACATGATGCAAAAAATCCGTGCGAGCACTCTGGAGCATGCTGAGGCCATCGGTCTTAGCGCCGAGCTGCTCAAGGTCCTTTCGCAAAAGCTCGAACGCATCGACATCAGTGTCTTTACGGGCGCGCTGCGCGCTGGCACGAGCCTCAATTTCCGCATTGCGGGACAGGCCGTACCCAACAGGCAAAACGTTCTTCAAGAAGGCGGGCGGATCTTCGTCGACAAGGCCTCGGGTCCGCGCGCGGCTAAGCGCTATATCGAAAATATCGAGAAGCACTGCACGCAAGATACGCGGGATGTCCTTGTGCCGCTCATTACGGGCGATGCGCAGCTCGCTGCGACGACCTCGCACGAGTATGCGCATCCCGTGGGACGCACGAAAGAAAGCGACGAGGGTCTCGGCGCCGAAGTGATGAAACTGTGCGAGGAAGCGAAGGCGACCCTGCTCGGTGTTCTCGCCGAGGAGTACGAGGATCGCGGGGCGGCACATCGACTCTCACTGGTCGCCAATACCGTCGGCCGCGTATTGCGCTTCATGGACAAGACGGAGCTCGAAAATTCGACCTTCGCACCGTACGTGCGCGAGAACGTCGCATCCGCGACCACCCTACTCGAGAGCGGTGTGATGTCGCTTACTCCCCACGGCGTCGTCGTGGATATCGGGAAAGCGCAAGGCGATGCGTGGTTCGATGCTCTGCGAAAATTCAATCGCGGCGTCCTCATCGCGTACAAAGACCACGACCGAGAGACTACTCGGGCACTCGCGGATCGCTACTGCAATAAAGAGCATCCCGAGGTGGCGAAGCTCATCGCGTGGGTCAATAGATGACAACAATGGCCGGCACCTTTTGGTGCCGGCCTTCTTCTTTGTGTCGGGGGACGGGATCGAACCGTCGACCTAGCGCTTATGAAACGCTCGCTCTAACCGACTGAGCTACCCCGACATGGGCTTGTAGAGCCAATAATAACGATTTTTCACCTTAATTCCAGCCCGTCGTTTATGTACCAATAATACTCGACCGAGTATTATTGGTACACAGTAGATTTTCATTTGTGCCATGGTATAAAGGCGCCTTATGTGGAACAACGTGATGCTCATCAATTCCTTCGTGTGGGTCGTGGCCACCACATATATGATCTACGCGTTTTTTGCCGCCATCTTGCTCGTCAAATGGGAAACATTCGGCATCGCACTTCTTTTCGTACTTTTCGATACGCTTTTCCAATTTATCCTCGGTATTTTTCAGGATTAAGCAGAGGTGTCCGACCCGCTTATCCCCACTCCTCCCCCATGGACAAAATCGCACTGTATAATCATCTCATTACAAGGGGTGATCAAAAACCCATTTAAAAATATTCATAGTTCAATAGTATGCTTAGAAAATATATTATCGGGGCCGTTGCGCTTGCGCTTGCTCCGGTGCTCGCGAGCGCACAAACGGCTCCATTGAATCCGGCTCCGGCCACCCAGTGCATAGACTTCAACATGAATCTGCATATGGGAGCTGCGGGCGATCCGCAGACGCTCTTGGCTATCGCCAATCTGCAGATCTCGCTCGTGCGGGAGGGTTTTACCATCGATACGACCGAGCTCGGTACCTTTGGCGCGAGCACAAAAGCCGCCGTCAAAGCATTTCAGGAAAAATATGTAGATGACGTCCTTGCGCCATTTGGAATGAAAAAAGGGACGGGCTATGTCGGTGCAGTTACCCGCCTCAAACTTCAGGCTTTGTACGGGTGCCGAGCAGGCGTATCTGGCGCGAAGTTACAGGACAAGATATCTCTAGCCGTAACGGGTCTCAACCTTGATCAAAGCGGCGTGAGTGCGACAATATGCAACAAAGGAACCAATGATCTGTCCACCGCGCCATTCCGCATCCGCCTGAACGGTATCAATAGGGACTTCGAAGCTATAGGCGCGCAAAAGGCGGGCGCATGCACCTCCGACACATGGAAGTACGAAACGTGGGGCCTCACATTCGACCCCGGCTCCACCTTTACCGCCGTTACGCTCCTCGACCCGAACGGCGTCTACAAGACGAGCCAAATGCAATTCCCGCTGTCGGAAACAGGCACGCTCTCGGTACCGGTACTTCCGGGAGCCCACCTCTCTGTCAGAAGCGTGCTTCTCAAGAGCACGGGCTTGCAGGCCACATTCTGCAATCTGGGAACAGTCGTACTGAATAGCTTCCCGGTAAGCGTTAAGCTCGGCGCGCTCGGTGCCGCTTCGACTACCAAGAGCTTTGACATCGCAGGTGCCTATCAACCGGGCAAATGCGTCCCCATGAACTGGACGTACGACAATTGGGGTGTGGCATTCGTGCCGGGAACTGCCTACACTGCCACGGTATCCGTCGATCCGACCAACACGTATGTAGAGACCAACGAGTTCGACAATGTTGCGACGGTTATCGGGACGCCGTAATTCTTTTACGAATTGCAGAACAAAACGCCCTTTGGGCGTTTTGTTTTTTTCGCGCGAATTGCGGTCTTGATGGGTGCTACAATGTCGAAATGAGAATAATTGTGCGATTTCTCGTCACCATCTCCATTCTCCTACCCATCAGTGCTTCTGCTGCCACGTTTACAAGATCACTGTCAGTTGGTTCACGGGGCGCAGAAGTAAGCGCACTGCAACAGACGCTTTCAGCTCTCGGCTTTCTTAATGTTGCAGCGACCGGTTATTTCGGCCAATTGACGAGGCAGGCGGTCATTGCATACCAAATTGCCAATCACCTCGAGCCCGTCGGAATCCTCGGGCCAAAAACACGCGGGCTGCTCAATGCGTATTCTGAGCCAGAGTCCCCATTCTCTTCGTTACGGGCTCACCCTTCAGCACCATTCTCTAACGCTTCCGGTATCCCACCCTCACCACCTGCGCCCGTGGTGGCAAGCAGTTCGCAAAGTTCCGCCTCCAATGCTCTTTCCGTCACACTGGTCTCTCCTCCCCCGATACTTCCGCGGAACACGGCGCTAGTTACTTTTTCAGTAAAGACCAACAAACCTGCAAATTGCCGATTCGGCACGCAGCCTGGCATGACACTCTCGAGCATGACCGCTTTCCAGACCAGTGACGGCCTCGCGCACACATACACATTGAATACGCCGGGCTCTCTGTACGTCTATTATGTGAAGTGCGAAAATGCAAACTCGCCGGAAGTAACGCCCGAAATGACAGTCTCTATCTCGCTCTCCGGGACTTCGCTGATCACGACCTCCTCCCAGCTTGGCGCAGCAGCGAGTAGTCAGTAAGGTCACTTCTCCTTGTCGTGGGCTTTGCGAGGAGCTCGTTCGTCGCCGTAACGAATTTGCCCACAGGTCGTACGCTTTGTCTTTGGGTAACAGGTACAATAAAGGAATACATGAGCGAGCGAGAGATCCTCGGGGTCAAAAAGGACGTATTGGTGCGAGGCATTGTGATAACCGCAGTGATCATCGTAGTATCCGGATTTTTGTATGTTCTTCCGAGCGAGAATTCGACCGGCCATGCCTTCCGGGACAGTTTTTTGGCCGGTTTGCAGACGGTCAATCCTGAATTCTCGCTGCAGGATACGACAGAAGAGCAGCCGGCGCCGGATTCCTTGCACGTGCCGATACTCATCTATCACAGTGTCCGCCCGCATTCGCTTATTGAAGGAACACTGCTGCGGCGATACACCGTGGATCCGAAGATATTCGAGACACAGCTCAAGTATCTAAAAGACCAAGGGTATACGGTCATAAGTCTCGATACGCTTGATAAAGCACTCGCGGGATCAACTACGCTGCCGGCACGGCCTGTCGTGCTCACATTCGACGACGGCTGGGAAAATCAATATGTGAACGCCTTTCCGCTCCTCAAAAAGTACGGCGACACGGCCACCTTTTATATCTATACCTCGGCCATCGGTCACGTGGGATTTCTCACATGGGATCAGGTCAAGGAATTGGACCAAGCGGGCATGACGATCGGCGGTCATACGCAAACACATCCCTATCTGGTGACCATCAAGGATCCTGCCGTATTGGAACGCGAGATAGCCGGCGGCAAAAAGATAATCGAAGCTCACCTCGGCAAGCAGCTCACGCTCTTTGCCTATCCGTTCGGGCATTATAATGACAAGTTAATAGATGTCATAAAGAAAGCCGGATATGTGTCTGCGCGAAGCGCTTACAAAGGCACACATCACACGATTTCCGACATCTATAAGCTGAAGGGGGTAGAGGTGACCGACGATATGGAGAAATTCATAGACATGTTGAATAAATAATATGAATAAACAAGTCCTTATTCTTCCCATTTTCGCGCTCCTCGCTTCGACCGCGATATTTGCGCAGTATCATGCGGGAGATGTGCGGAGGCTTACCGCTTCCGCCAACGGCGCGAGTAGCGCCACGTCCACGGGAGCGGCCACAAGCTCGGTGCCCACGCTGGTCGATGTGCTTCAGCATCTTCAGGACCAACAGCTTGCGCTCATCAGCCAGATGACGGACATCCGTGCCGAGCTCGAGGTCACAAAATTGCGGACTGTGTTCACGAGAGACTTGCGGCGGGGCGATTCCGGAGATGATGTGAGCCAGCTGCAGGAACTCATCGCAAAAGTGTCGGGCAACGCTTCCAGTACAATTTCGGGCACATTTGGACGTTTGACCGAAAAAGCGCTCATCGATTTCCAAACCCGCGAAGGCTTGAAAAAGACGGGTATCTTGGACAAAAATACGAGGAACAGATTATTCGATGCAGTGAAGGATATTTTTGCAGAAAGTTCTTCCACGGAGCCCGCTGTACAAGACTTTTCGTTCCTCTCCAGCCAGCCGAATCCGCAGGATATTCAGGATCAGGTGGCCGGCCTCACCTCGCAGCTCTCGGGAGTCGAGACGATCGTCGCCGGATTTCAGGATCAATTGCTGCAGCTGACCTCCGACCTTTCGGAAGTGGCTGCCAATACGCAGGTATTGCCGACCGAGCCCCCACCGCCGCCCCCACCGCCCCCACCCCCCTCCGCGCCGGCCACACAACCGCTTGTCATTTCAAATATCACGAGCTCAAGTACGAAAAATGCAGCGACCATTACGTGGATAACCAACGATCCCGCGACGAGCGAGGTGGATTATTCGCAAAATTCCGGTTTCCCGAAGAATCAAACGGTCACCGTCAGCAATCCCGCCATTATCACGGCGCACAGTCTGTCGCTCACGAGCCTGAATCCCGGCACGACGTATTATTACCATGCGGTTTCCAAAGATGGTGCGAGCACGGCGACCAGCAGCAATCTTTCGTTCAGTACGGTGCATTAAGCTTGGCCAAGAGCTCGTTTTTGCCAACACAAGGCTTGGTCACGGATATTTTGCCGCCGTCGCGGCAAAATTCCGCGACCCCGGCTCGCGGTCGAATCTACTGATTCGACATCGCTCCGCCTTGCAAGTCCCAACGAGAAGCGCTCAAGCGCTTCTCTCCCCACGCACAAAAATGAGAAAAGGCCGCCACGTGGCGGCCTTTTCTCATTTTTGTTGCACTGGTAGGA
>CAZHOB010000048.1:0-8029 GCA_964534465.1 uncultured Candidatus Saccharibacteria bacterium | reverse complement strand
CCCGACACTCCCCCGTCCCCTCCGGAGATCGGCTACACGCAATTCCTGAATCGCGTGGAGAAGAACGAGATCCAAAGCGTTCGCATTTATGCAGAGCCGACCACCACCGGATACGGCAAGTCGGTCGTCAGCATGATACTCAGGGACCTCTCAGAAGAGCGCGTGCGTGTGGACGCCGCCAAAGACCAGGCTCTCGAGCTGCTTCGCAAAAAAGAGATCCCGATCACATTCGTGGAGTCGCTCGGGCCATACATCGACGGCAAAGCGGTCCTTTACAATATCGGCGCTCTCTTGGGCCTTGCGTGCTTGTGGCTCTACTTCATTATCCACGGCATTACGCCAAAGGGTGAGTTCAATCTCAAGTTTTGGCAGCTGTGGCAGAAAAAGCATGAGCAAAGCGGCGAAAAGACGACCTTCAAAGACGTAGCTGGCATCGACGAGGTCAAGGAAGACCTCATGGAGATCGTCGATTTTCTGAAAGGAAAGCGAAAGAGCAAGCGGATGCCGAAGGGTACGCTGCTCGTCGGACCGCCGGGCGTCGGTAAAACCTTGCTCGCGAGAGCAGTGGCAGGCGAAGCGGGAGTACCGTTCCATTTTGCTAAGGGCTCCGATTTCGTCGAGATGTTCGTGGGCGTCGGTGCTTCGCGCGTGCGTAAGCTGTTCAATACGGCAAAAGCGCAAACTCCGTGCGTCATTTTCATCGATGAAATAGACGCCGTCGGCGGGCAGCGCATAGCGAACCCGATAGCCGGACAATCAGAATATCAGCACGCGACGACCGAGTTGCTCGGACAAATGGATGGATTCGAGCAGGCCGACGGCATTCACGTGATGGCTGCGACGAATAACCCCGAAGGGCTCGACGCGGCGCTGAAGCGTCCGGGACGATTCGATCGGACGATCGTCGTACCTCATCCCGACAGCAAGGGGCGCGTTCAGATCCTCAAGGTCCATACGCGCAATGTGGAGTTGCATGAGGACGTTGATTTTACCGAGCTCGCGCTCGGGACGCCGGGATTCTCCGGGGCCGATCTCGCCAACATTGCCAACGAAGCAGACCTCTCCGCGGACCGCGAAGGTTTGGAGAAGGTGCACATGCGCCACTTTGTCGCCGCGAGGGATAAGGTGCTGCTTGGGGCAGAGCGTAAGTCTATGGTCCTTTCGGAAAAGGACCAGTTTCTCATCGCGGTGCACGAGGCGGGGCATGCAGTCATTGCTCTGCGCACTGAAGGCGCCGATCCGATCGAAAAGATCACGTGCATGCCGACCTCAAAGGGAGCCGGAGGAGTTACCATCCAGCTTCCGAAAGAAGAACGCATCCACTACCCGAAAAGTTTTCTCTTGGGAAGGATCCGCATTCTGATGGGAGGCCGGGCTGCCGAACACATCTTTTTCGGAGACGATGTCACTGCCGGAGCTTCTCAGGACATTGAGCAAGCGACAAGTATCGCAAGCAACATGGTCTGTATGCTCGGCATGAGCGAAGCGATAGGCCCGATCCAACTGAAGAAGCGGTCGGGACAATTCCTTGGCCGCTCAGACACGGGTGCTTACGATTGTTCCGGCGAGCTGGCGGCGAAAGCCGATGCAGAGATCGCGAGACTCATCAGCAAAGCCCTGCAAGAGAGTATCGAGATCGTCAAAGAAGAAAAAGATGCGCTCCAGCGCATCGCCGACGAACTCGTCATACGCAAACATCTGGACTCCAATGAGATCCAACTTCTCCGCGAAGGGAGGGCATTGCCGCCACTGCAAACCGACACAGTGCCTCTCCCCGAAAACCTCGATAGCGCCCCGTAGGAACGGGGCGCTTTTTTATTGATACAATTAATGTACTTTGAGAACTTCGAAAACCAGTGGGTTCACCATTATTGAAACGATCGTTTCCGTGCTTGTCATAGGCGTGGTCGTCGTCATGTACTCGGTCGGCATCAATACCTATGCTGTCTCGCGCGATTCCAAGAATCAGGACATCGCGACGCACATCGCGGCGAATAAGATGGAGGCGATACGCGCGGCCGGCTATGCCGCGCTCGCGACAAGCACGGCATTTACCGATCCCCTCTTGAGCTCGATCCCGCAAGGTGCAGCCTCGACTACCGCAACAGCCATCAACGCGTATACCAAACAGGTGGACGTCATCGTCGGATGGGTCCGCGACACACACCCGCGCTCAATAACACTCACGACGCTTATGACCTCCAATGGCGGACTAAAATGAAAAATAATTCACGCGGTTTTTCGATAGTCGAGACAGTGGTCGTCGTTTTTATTTTTGGTCTTATCGTCGTTGTTATCTATACGGTCTACTCCAACTACAGTGGCGTCATCGGCACACAAGAAGCGCTCATGGATACAGCAGGCTCACTGAGTGCCACGATGGTCGATATCGAAAAATCAGTGAATCAAGCCGACAAGGTCGTCTCCACGCATACATTCTCCGACACCACCGTGACCTCGACCTCGACCTCGCTCGTGGTAGAAATGCCGGCGGTCGATGCTTCCGGCAACATTGTTACGAATATCTACGATTACATCGGTTACTACGCGACGGGGACCAAAGCAGTGCGCGTCGTAGATGCGGCTGCGAGCTCATCGCGACAAACGAGTTCACGCAGCTTCAGCCAAACGCTCTCCGCTTTGAAATTCACCTACGACAACAGCGATCTTACGCTCGTCACCAATATCACCGTGGATGCCACGACGAGCACGGTCGTGAAGCAGAAAACCATCACTTCGCACCTCAAACAAACCGACTATATGCGCAATATATGATGAATGGTATATCGTATTTGGTATATAGTATTTGGTATAAGAGCCGGGCATTATTTTTTGGCCCCCATACCAGATACCAGATACCAGATACTAAATACTCCTCTGGTGGCTACGTGCTTGTCTTTACGCTCGTCGCGTGTGGACTGATCCTCATCACCTTTGCGACGCTCATAAATTTCGTCGGGCAGTACGCTAAGTCATCACGCCAGAGCGTGGCCGAGGCGGAGGCGCTCGCGCTCGCTGAAGGCGCTATCGATATGGCCGCCTACCATCTCAACACCGACCAAAGCTACAGCGGCGAGTCCGGTACAGCGCTCGGCGCCGGCACGTATTCCATCTCGGTGGCGACGATAGATTCCGTGACCAAAAAGGTGACCGTGTGGGGTTATGTGCCGAATGCCGTGAATCCGGTGGCCACCAAGAAACTGCGGATAACGATGCGCATCGACACCTCGATCGTATCGTTCCGCTTCGCCATTCAATCCGGCAACGGCGGCTTCGACCTGCAGAACAGTTCGACCATTACCGGCAATGTGTACTCGGCGGGTCCCGTCACTGGCACTGGCGGCGTGTCCACGTGCAACGGACTTACAAGCTACGGCAACTGCATTTATGGCGACGTCGTTTCCGCCGGCTCAAATGGGGTCGTATATGGAGTATTCGCCACGAGTTCCATTTTTGCTAATGTGGTCGGTAATGCTTCGATAAAGACATCCGCAGCAAATGCGATCTACTATGCAACATCGAGCCAAAATGTGTACGATTCCGCAAAAAACGCGATCGCGGCCGGCAATAAGCATTCGGGCAGTACCGACAAACCGACCGCAGCACTCCCCATCTCCGACGCCCTTATCGATAGCTGGGAGGTAGACGCCGCCGCGGGAGGCACAATGGCCACGAGCTCGTGCGATAGTTATGCTTCCAATACCAATACGTGTACGATCTCGAGCGACAAAACACTTGGGCCCCTCAAGTTGCCGTTCAATATTCTGGTAAAAAGTTCGGGCAAAACGCTCACCGTATCGGGCCCCCTCTGGGTCGTCGGCAATATCACGTTGCAGACATCCCCTCATATCCAAATGGACGAGGCGCTCGGCGGCTCGAATGTCGCCGTCATTGCCGACGATCCTGACAATCGCAACACGAGTGGTGTGATCAATATCGGCCAAGGCACCGTATTCGCGGGCACCCATACGGCCGGTTCATACGTATTCATGGTCGCGAGGAATTCGAGCGCGGAGAACAACGTGGCCAACAATGTGTGCAGCAACGGCTCCTTGGATGCCGTTTGTATGAACCAGAGCTCATCGGCGCTCGTGGCGTACGCGAGCCACGGCCAGATCACCTTTGCCCAGAGCGCGTCGGTCAAATCTGCAACGGCGTACAAGATAATTCTCACGCAAACAGCCAATGCCATCTACGACACGGGACTTCCGGCGACCATGTTCGAAGCCGGCTCCGGCGGCTCGTGGATATATATCCCCGGCACATTCGCGATACTTCAATAGTACGCAGTTGTTAGAACGTAGAACGTAATGAATGTGCTTTATTTTCTGCGTTTTTTAGCTTCACACGACCAACCTCAAAATTGAACGACCGTTCAATTTTGAGGTTGGTCTCTATTCTTGTGGTTTTGTACTTCGAGGTATACAGTCTTGAAGGACAACGACTAGTAAACAGCAGCACGGAGAGTCCAATGGACCTCTATCACGCGGTACAGACGATGAGCCACCTTGGCGCTCCCGCGCGGTGGTGGGCTCGACAGTGGCAGTGGGCACTTCAAAACCCGGCCACTCAAACCGTTCCCGGTGTTAAGGAGTGGTCGGCAGCATTCGAGATCCTAGAGCATGCCGTCTCCACACACACAAGGCCTGACTTCGATATACATTCCACAATAGTGGACGGAAAAACAGTCGGTGTGACCGAGGATGTGGTCCGCGAGCATGCTTTCTGCGACCTGCTCCATTTTCGGAAAGATGTCGACCTCAAGCAGCCCAAAGTGTATATCGTGGTGCCGCTCAGCGGCCACTTCCCGACACTGCTTCGCGGCACCGTCGAAACATTCTTGCGTGATCACGACGTGTATATCACCGACTGGAAGAACGCGCGCGACGTGCCTGCGATCTTCGGTCGATTCGGTCTCGATGAATATATGGACGTCATCAGGGATCATTTTCGACACCTTGGCCGCGACACTCACGTGGTCGCCGTCTGTCAGCCGGCAGTGCCGGTGCTCGCTGTGGTTTCACGTCTTGCAGAAGACAATGAGGACGCGCAGCCCCGCACCATGACGCTCATGGGCGGGCCCATCGACACGCGGGTCAACCCGACGGCGGTTAACGACTTCGCGACATCAAAGTCGATGTCGTGGTTCGGGCAAAGGGTCATCTCTCGTGTGCCGTTCCCCTACATGGGTGCGATGCGCGAGGTGTATCCCGGATTTCTGCAGCTCTCAGGATTCATGTCTATGAATTTTGAGAGGCACCTTCAGTCGCACAAGGAGATGTACTACCATCTCGTCGAGGGCGACGGCGAAAGTTACCGAAAGAAACGCTCCTTCTACAAGGTGTATATGGCGGTAATGGACTTGGCGGCCGAATTCTTCCTGGAGACGACCGACTACGTTTTCAAGAAGCATCTGCTGCCGAGGGGCCTCTTCCCTTATCGTGGGCGGCCGGTGAAGCCGTCGTGCATCACGAAGACTGCCGTGCAGGTGGTCGAAGGTGAGAACGACGATATCTGCGGCGTCGGCCAGACCAAAGCTGCGCTCGCGCTGCTCACCGGTTTGCAGGAAGAGATGAAAGCGTACCATTTGCAGCCGGAAGTCGGACACTACGGTGTCTTCAACGGCAAACGATGGAACACGGAGATCTTCCCCGTCGTTGCGCGCTTCATTCAAGCGCATTCGTGAACCTCCTCGTCCATCAGAGCAATTCTGGTGGACGTTTCTTTTTTATTTAAACGTTCTGCGACAGCGAATATATCGGCGAGATCATTGAGACGGCGAAGAAGCCGACGGCGCCGCCGATGACGAGCATGAGCACGGGTTCGATGATGGTCGACATGTCCTTGGTCTTGCGGTCGACTTCCTCTTCGTAAAAAGATGCAAGGCGCTTGAGCATCTCGGTGGTCTGCCCTGTCTCTTCACCCACAGCCATCATTTCTCCCACGAACACCGGATACAGGTCGGTGCGGCGGGTAAAGGTGAGCGAGAGTTGCTCGCCCTGCCCGACGCCGTGCATCGCCTCTTCGAGCACTTCCTTGAAATACGAATTTTGAACGACCTGCTCGACTATCTCAAGCGCCGTCAGCACATCGACACCGGATTGAAGGAGCGACGCGAGCGTGCGCGAGGTGCGTGCGGCATTCACTTCGCGCACCATTTCCTTGATGACGGGCATGTGCAGAAAACCCCAGTCGAGCGCGCGGTGCCCCGGCTCCGTACGTGAGCCAAAATAGACGCCGAGAAATGCCGCCATCATCGCACCAAACGCAAGGACCGTGTGCGCTTTCAAAAAATCCGAAAGGGCGATAATGAATCGTGTCGAGGCTGGCAGCTCGGCATGCATTTCTTTGAACGTGGCAGCGAGCGTGGGCACGACCTCGATCATCATGACAGCGCCTATGCCGACGATAGCAATGACGATGATTGAAGGATAGATGAGCGCGCCGCGGATTTTTTTCTTGAGCGTGTGCATACGCTCCATCTGCTCGGCGATGATGATGAGCGAATTGGGCAGATCGCCTCCCTCTTCGCCGGCGCGCACCATGGCACTGAAGAGCGATGAAAAATAATTCGGGAATTTCGCGAGCGATTGGTGGAGCGTGTCGCCACGGCGCACGTCCGAGGAGATGGTCGATACGATGTTGGCCAGTTTCTGATTTTGTGTCTGCCGCTCGATCACCGAGAGTGCGCGCGCGAGCGGTAATCCCGCGCTCAGCATCGCGCCCAAGTTGCGGGCAAAGAGTATCTTTTCGTATTCCGATACGCGCGCAAGGAGCGCGTTCCACCATTTGAGGTCAAGGAATTTATTGCTTGCGGCTTCGCTCACCGAGACGATGCGCCCGCCTTCGCGTCGCACGATCTGGTAGAGCTCGAAACGATCGTTGGCCTCCGCCGCGCCGGTGTATATCTCGTTGTCATTCTTGACCGCCGTGTAAGCAAAGTGGGACACCTTATAAGTATATGGTATTTGGTATATGGTATTTGGTATAAAAACGGGGAAACGGGGATTAGATACGATCGACCGCCGAATGCAATAGTCCGGTCAACAGTCTGCCACTGTGGTTTATATCTTGCCGCACGGATATCAACGCCTCTGAGGTAACGAACCCAAGCTCTGCGGCTACTAAGAAATGACTTTCCAGCTCGGCCAGTGAAGCAAGTGCCGTTTGATAGAAACCGCGCTTGTCTTTCCCAGTGCGACGCGCGAAACCTTCTGCAATGTTTGCCGTGATCGAAACCGCAGCTCGGCGAATTTGATTCGTTAAGCCAAATTGCTCCGCGTGGAAACGCGCCCGTAGCTTTATAGACATGCGCGACCAGAACCTTTGCCTGCTGCCACGCATGCAAATCCGTGAAATGGCGTATGGTGGGGCTTTTGCCTTCCATACGAAATACTATATACGAAATACCAAATACTATTCAGTGATCACGCGAAGCACTTCTTCTATCGTGGTCATTCCTTGTGCGGCGCGCAGGATTCCGTCTTCGCTCATGGTGAGCATGCCTTCTGCGCGCGCCTGCTTTTCTACCTCGTCTCCCGTTGCGTGTTTCATAATGAGTTCTTTGATGGTGGAGGTGACGGGGAGAACTTCGTAAAGACCGAGGCGTCCGGAGTAGCCCGATGGGCACTGCGCCGTCTCCTTGGTGCGGCTGAATTGGATGTCTTTCCATGCGGTGTCTTTGGCGGTGGCTTTTTCCTCTTTCATGGCCTTGAGCACCACCCCGGGATCCACGATGTGTTCGAGCTGCGATTGCTCATCGCGCGAAAGTGAATACTCTTCTTTGTCCGCGCAGAGTTTGCGCACGAGGCGCTGACCCACGATGACACGGAGCGTGGAAACGAGGAGGAACGGCTCGATGCCCATATCGAGTAAGCGCGCTATGGCTCCTGCGGCAGTATTTGTGTGGAGCGTCGAGAGCACGAGGTGACCGGTGAGCGAGGCGTTGATGGCGAGACTCGCCGTCTCTTTATCGCGTATCTCGCCGACCATGATGATGTCGGGGTCTTGGCGCACGAGCGAGCGCAGG
>CAZHOB010000047.1:0-8123 GCA_964534465.1 uncultured Candidatus Saccharibacteria bacterium | reverse complement strand
GATTCCCGCCTCTTTTTTCAATTCCTTAATTCCGTCTTCCAGCATTATAGTCGGACTCCAGCCCAAAAGCTCCTTGGCCTTGTGGTTATCCGCTTGTGAATCGTGCGCCTCAATGCGGGGCGCGGCGTATTTGATCTTTCCGCCGATAAGTTCGGCCAGGTA
This sequence comes from uncultured Candidatus Saccharibacteria bacterium, assembly GCA_964534465.1. Taxonomy (GTDB): domain Bacteria; phylum Patescibacteriota; class Minisyncoccia; order Phycocordibacterales; family UBA2100; genus UBA10103. The sequence continues at coordinate 7,961 of CAZHOB010000047.1, read as the reverse complement.
TTGAATGGTGACATTGCGTCCGGCACCAATGTTGATGACTTCTCCTTTTCCTACTTTTTTGCTCTCCGCAGCGAGCAGATTGGCTCGCACGGCATCGTTCACATGCGTGTAATCGCGCGTCACAGTGCCATCGCCGAAAATGGTGAGTGGACGGCCTTCTTTGCGCGCCAGCAAGAATGCGCCTATAGCCATCGCATAGGGACCGTGCGGATCGATACGAGGGCCGTAAATATTGAAATAACGCAAACAGACCGTCTCCAGCCCGTAGGTCGTGTACCAATTTTTGGTGAATAATTCTCCCGTATATTTTTGCAGACCGTACGGATTCACAGGACTCGCTATCATATTCTCAGAGAGCGGCATTTTGGTCTGGTTGCCGTACGCTGAGCCGGATGCGGAATATACAACGCGTCGCACACCGGCAGTCTTTGCCGCCACGAGCACTGAGATGGTGCCCATGATATTGGTCTGTGCTGACTCAATTGGATGATCTATCGAGAATTGTACACGTGGGAGTGCGGCAAGATGGAACACAACATCGGCACCTTTCATTATCTTTTGGATCTTGTCGGTCTCGCAAATATCTACCTCGTGATATGCGGCTTTGCGATTGAGACGATCTTTGTGCTTGCCAGCGGCATAATTATCGATGACATGCACATCATCTCCCCTCGCCACAAGCGCATCGACAAGATGCGACCCGATGAATCCGGCCCCGCCGGTGACAACAGCTTTTTTTCCTTTTGCCATATTAGGTGCCCCTCGCCGTGAGGATAATGCGTATCGTTTGCAGGATAATAAATATATCGAGCAAAAGCGAGCGGTGCTTGAGGTAGTAAAGGTCGTAGGAGAGCTTTTCTTTGGTCTCCGTGATGTCGGTGCCGTGGTGAGGATGGCGGTCGTGGCGCAGCTGCGCCCATCCCATGAGGCCGGGAGCGACGAGATAGCGTGCGTTGTAGTACGGAATGCGCGCGTTGTACTGATTGACGAGCGCGGGGAGCTCCGGCCGCGGGCCGACGAGCGAGAGGTCGCCGGCGATCACGTTCCACAACTGCGGCAATTCATCGAGCCGGAGCAAGCGCAGCCATTTGCCGACGCGCGTGACATCGAGTTTGGATTTACCCGTGAGGTCATACTCACCCTGATCATTGCCGCTCATGCTGCGGAATTTGATGATGCGTATCGGCTTTTGGAATCTGCCCACGCGACTTTGGGTGATGAAAATGTCGCCGCCATCGTCCATTTTGATAGCCGCCACAATGAATGGGTAGAAAATGAGCGAGATGGTGCCAAGGAGCGAGGCGCCCAAAATATCTATCATGCGTTTGACCACGTCGTACGCCCGCGAGGCGCTGATGTTGGCCAAGACCCACTCGTACGTGAGCAGTGAGAGCGGCTCGCGTTCGAAGAGCTCCTGATAGAGCTCGACGGCATCGAGAAGCGCGAAGCGTTGCTTGTGAAAAGCTGCATCGTAGATGATGGGCAGCGCGGCGGCGACGGCTTTGTCAGAAAAATCGACGACGAGAAAAGACACTTCGTCCACCTCGGCCACGCGGCACGCCTGCTGGATGATCTCGTGCTTCGGCGCTGTCGAGGTGTCGATAACATAATCGAACGTGAACGGATAGCGTTCATCGTGCTGTATCTCTTCGGCTAATGCTTTGGCATCTGAGCCGGAAGCCAGAAGAACTCCACTGAGACGGCGCGACATCCGTATGCGCGGGAAGAGTACGACGCGCCACGCGAAAACGAGCAAGAACGACACCGCGAGATACAACATGAGTATGGTCTTCGGCGCGATACCGAAGGTGGGCGTGAGGAAGAAGAACACGGCTGCGATGACCATGTTGACGGCCTGCGTATAGAGAATGGTCGCAAAGAGGCGTGAACGGAAGAGGCGCGTGTGCTTGCCGTAGAGGCCGGCTATGAAAAAGACGCCTATCCAAACGGCAAAGAGAATGGTAAACGGCACAAGGTGCGCCTCGTATACCTGAACGCTCGGTACAGAAAAACTGCGCAGCGCGAGTGTGAGCCAGAGCGATGCCGCAAACACGAGCAAATCTCCCAAAAGGAGCGTTATATACTCCCTTTTTGGCACAAGAGTCATAATTACTGTTATCATGGCAGAGTCTACTCCATGAATCAAGAAACAACACCCACCGCTGAAGCACCGGCCGCATCGCCGTCAACACCGCCGGAGGCGCAAAAAATGCCGTTGCAAGCGCCGCGAAAAAAGGTGCTTTTTCTCATTACGAAAGCCACGTGGGGCGGCGCGCAGCGCTACGTGTGGGATCTGGCCACTCACCTGCCGACCGACGAGTTTAAGGTGGTCGTCGCCTATGGCAAGGGCGGCCAGCTCTCCGAGATACTGCAAGCGCAGCACATCGACACGGTTACGCTTCCCCGTATGGACCGAGACCTCGCCATCATCGACGACTTCTCATCTTTTCACCTCGCGCTCACCGTCATCTCAGAGCTGAAGCCGGATATCGTCCATGTGAATAGCTCAAAGGCGGCCGCGCTCGGAGCTCTCGCGGCGCGCCTCTCGGGAGTGAAGCGTATCGTTTTCACGGTGCACGGCTGGCCGTTCAAGGAAAACAGGAACGCATTTTCAAAAGCCATCATCTATCTCATAAGCTGGTTCACGGCGCTCTGCTCCCACGTCGTCATTGTCGTTTCCAAAGAGGACGAGGTGCTCGGAGCGAAGATGCCGTTGATGAAAGGCAAGATAGTCCGCGTGCCCCTCGGCATCGAGCCGCCCTCCTTCGCGACGCGTGAGGAGGCGATGCATTTTTTCCGCGCGCGCGCCTCTTCGGACAACCTGCCGGATTCCTGCATTCGCATCGGCACAATAGCAGAGCTCACGCCGAACAAGGGCGTCGCGCACGGCATCGAAGCACTCGCCGATCTCCGCAGGGAGTCGGACAAAAATTACGTATATATCGTCATCGGCGACGGCGAGCAGCGCGCCGAACTCGAGCATGCCGCGAAGCGATTTGCCGTGTCCGACAAAGTGATATTCCTCGGATTCGTACCCAATGCCGCGCATTACGTCAAAGGTTTCGATGTATTCCTTATGCCCTCGGAAAAGGAAGGTATGCCCTACGCGATACTCGAGGCGGGCGAGGCGGGCGTACCGGTGGTCACGACGATAAAAAAAGACGAGGAACTCGCACTTATGTACCCCAATCTCAAATTCACCATCGCGCGCAATGCGTATTCCATCTCGGATGCGATCCGCGGCATCAATTTTGAAACGTTCCGCGGCATAATGAACGCGATTCCGCACGCCCCCCGCTTCCCGCTCTCTCAAATGGTGCAAAAGACGGTCGCGCTCTACAATTCTTCTAAGTAATTGCCGCAAACTCACTGCGCTCGCGCACGTGCAGACGCGGTCGCGCGTGACGGCGCAACCCCATCAGGATACCGAGTGCGAGGTATTCTACTACCAAGTGCGAACCGCCGTAGCTCATAAAGGGCAGCGTCGTGCCGGTAATGGGAAGTAGTCCCATATTCATTCCCACGTGCACGATGAATTGCGAGACGAAGTACACGGCGATACCGACGGCGACCAACGTGTCGAAATTGTCGGAACCATGTGCCGCAATGGCCAATATCCTGAAAATGAGAACGACGAAAAGCCCGAAAAGCAGCAGCACGCCGTAAAATCCCCACTCCTCGGCATACGCCGCAAAAATAAAGTCCGTCTGGAATTCGGGGAGGAACTGCAATTTGCTCTGCGTGCCATAGCCGACGCCCTTGCCGGTGAGCTCGCCGGAGCCCACCGCCACGGTAGATTGATAAGCGTTGTACCCCGAACCGCGGATATCGGCGAGAGGGTGGATAAAGGTCAAAATGCGCTGCTTCTGGTACGGATGGAGCGCAAAATTCCAGAGTCCCGCAAAGACGATGAGCCCCGTGAGGAGCAGCGCCGCGAGGTGTTTCCACGAGAGACCGGCGACGAGCACGAGGCCGAACCAGATAGAGAAAATGATGATGCCCGAGCCGAGGTCGGGCTGCAAAAACACGAACACGAACAGAATGAATGCGTACGCGCCTGAAACAAGTATGTGCCGGATATGGGCTATCTCGATGTGTCGGCGGGCAAAATATTTCGATAGAAGCATCACGAGAATTAGTTTGGCCGGATCAGCCGGCTGCACGGCAAATATGCCGAGATTGAATCGGTTCTGCGCTCCCTTGACGATGGAACCAAAAATAAAAATGAGCGCGAGGAGCGATAAAACAAATGCAAAGAGGCCGACGATGATGGGCGTACGCCGCAAAAACCCGTAATCTATCAGAGTCGCGAAAAAAAAGACCCCGACCGCGATGCATATCCAAACGATCTGCTTCTCAAAAAAACTGTTCTCGGCGGAAAACGAACGCATCGTCATAAGACCCAAAATGGAGAGGGCGAGCGCAGCGGCAAAAAGGAACCAGTCTATGTGAGCAAAAAATTTCGACCTCTCGGAAAGCGGCGGCATAACGAACTCACTCTACGGCAAAATGGCGCGACTGCCAAAGTGCGCATGAGCGACCTAGTGTTGTGGTGCGGCAAAAAATCCTATCTGGGGGGCGTGCACGGGAATGATATCCACGCGTCCTATCGCTTTTGTAAAAGGCGCGGGCCACGTGAAGACGATGGTTTTTTGCTCGTCGGCATTGAGGCGCTGTACCGCGGTCGCGGAGGAGGCAAACGCGTTGCCTTCCGGATCGAAAATAACCGCGACGAACGAGAGGTCCGTGAGATCGGCGACCGACGTGTTCTGTACATCAGCGCTCAGGCGCGGCGTCGAGCCCGTGTCGGTCGGGACATCATGATGCACCGACACATCGCTCGCCACTGACCTCATACGCTGCCACACGAGCGGCTCCAAAAAGAAGAATTTGGCGTGAGTGACATCGCGATGACCGGTGTCGATGCCACCTTCGAATATCGGTGTCACACCATCGGGCATGAGGAACGTGGTGCCGACACGCTCTGCGACCAGCACGTTATCCTTGTCGTAGAGGCCGAGGCGATAGCGCACCTTCGCGACACCTGCGACGTCGTTAGGATTCACCACATACGCCGCGGCGTCGTACAATCCCTCGCGTATCTTGAAAGCGCGCGCCCAAAGGATAGCGTGCGGTGTGAGGCGCGTGTCGTCGAGCAAGAGGCACGGGCCACCGCGATCGGGCGCTGTTTCGGTCTGATTCTGAATGCCGTCAAAACATGTGGGCGGTCGGTGCAAAATGAGAATAGCCGGCACGCTGACGATCAGCGACACAAAGATCGCGAGCCCCAGAAGGTAGAGTATCCTTCGCCGCATCGCCCATGACATACCGTAAGTATAAGACACGATGAGGGGCTTCTGAAGGCTTCTTTTTGCGCTCACCTGCTGGCTTTTTGGGCAAGATGAAGAATGCCCTTGCGCGCACAATTCCATGGGCGTAGGGTGAATTCAGGAAAACTCCATCTAAAGGATGAAGACCATGGCATTCGTCGACATTTACGTGGCAAGGTCCCCTATCTGCCACCCACGCGGCGGATACAGACCGATATACAAGCCCGATGACCGCCTCGAACTCACCGAGATGCACACGGCACCGTGGGAAGAGCGGATGCTCATCGACGTGAAGACGCTCGTGAAATTCTCGCTGCGGCAAGTCAACGATTGGCTTCGCTGCAACATGATCACACGACTCTGAAAACGCAACACCCCGACTGCCTGTGCCGGGGTGTTTTTTCTTTTTGAACACTTTGTGTTGGCGCCTACCTACTCTCGCCTTTCGACTACCATCGGTTCTGGAAGGCTTAACTGCCGTGTTCGGAATGAGAACGGGTGTGACCCCTCCGACAAAGCACCAACACAGAGTGTTCAAAGATCGAGGTCGGAAACGTGCAGAAGTGAAGAGGAGGGCGTACTGTTGCGACCAACGGGGGCCTAAAAGCCGAAACCACGTTGCAACTGCTGAAAACACAGCCTCCTCACTTCTGCACATTTTCAACGATCGAATGTCCGTTGAAACGAAGAACGACGAAAAATAAATCTGAAAACAAAGTTTTAAGCGCAGGATTTTGCAAATAAATATTTGAAAAATCCTGGCAAAAACTGAACGCGACTCTCACAATTCCTTTCGAGAGTTCTGTCGGGGTATTAGTACGTCTCGGCTACACACATTACTGTGCTTCCACCTAACGCCTATCAACGTGATCATCTCTCACGACCCTATAACGATTCCTTATCTTGAAGCTGGTTTCCCGCTTAGATGCTTTCAGCGGTTATCCATTACCAACATAGCTACGGGACGGTGCTCCTGGCGGAACAGCCCCCAGACCAGAGGTTAGCTCTTTTCGGTCCTCTCGTACTAGAAAAGAATCTTCTCAAGAATCAACGCCTGCAGCAGATTAAGACCAACCTGTCTCACGCATGTCATTCCCTTGTTTCGATCTTAAGGAAACAAGTATTCTCACACATTAATGTGTGCATTGGACTATACCTTCAACCATTTCTGGTTGGCTAACATCTAGTCTCTACGGGTGTTCGCAAACTTCATTGAATGGGCGAGCCGGCCGATGGTCGGCTCGCCTGATGAGTCACATGTGACTCGAGATATACCAGCTGACGGCAACGATACTGCCCCCAAATAGTAGGCCGAATGTGAACCCTACCTTCAGCGCCGTTTCGCGAGCGATCTTAATCGTCTCGTTTAGAACCTTAGCTTGTTCTGGATTGAACATTGGCATGTGCATCTCCTTTTTCACTCAATGAAGTTCACGAACTTCCCTCGGTGTTGCCCTCACGTCAAACGTGGGTTGGGTTTCACCGATACTAGTTAGCTTCTCACTACATATTGCTATGCAGTGCCGCCGTGAATATGTCGTTTTTACCTCTCGGGTTCAAACCGTTCAATCTCCCAACCCTTCGTTGAGTTGCTGAACGGTTTGAACCCAGCTCACGTACCTTTTTAATTGGCGAACAGCCAAACCCTTGGGACCTCAGTTGAATATGCCGCGGGTAGCGCACATATTTCTTGTTATCTGGCATTCCTGCCAGGATCAGACTATTCCATCACCGCGCATTCTCTTGTCGCCAAGAGAGGCGTACGGTGCAAGCCGTGTGATACCGCGCTTTCGCGCGCATATCTCATGCACTAGCCAAACTAGTGCAATCAGTCGTTAGAGGAGAAATGTTCTTGGATCTTTGTCGCATAGTTCACGCGGCGGTTTTTGGACCGCACGTTGAACTTCGACAAAGTATCCGCTGATCGAGCCACGCGTAGCAAATCCCGCTTTTCCCTGATGGGGGTGCGTAAAATTGCTAATGCATGGTGTATTTGTGCTTGTTTCATTTTCGAATACGGAGCGATGTGTGAAAGCACCCGCAAGACCTCTTTTTGGTCTCGCGTGATCCAGTCATACGTCGTCCGATTTGCGCGCACCGAGCCACAACCGAGAAGATTCGTGAGAAACGCGAGGTCTCTCTTACGCTTCTGCGTGACTTTTATAACTATGCGCACCCGAAAACCGAATTTTTTCTCACTGTGCCGTTCGATGAGCGCCATAATAGCGCCATCGCCGTCAATGAGACCCGCACAATACGCTCGTTCAGCTACAGTACATTTCTTTCCTACGGCGCCAGCTTTCATATCCCAGTATAACCTGGGACCTCCGAAACAGGAGTCGCAAAAAATTGCAATATGAGTAAGCCTCCACCGTTTTGAGCTTGTTTAATTACCTTGCCGTTTCCAGCGAGGAGAGCAGGTATGTTTGCTCCAGCCCCAGGATAAGATGAGCCGACATCGAGGTGCCGAACTTCGCCGTCGATTTGGACTCTTAGGCGAAACCAGCCTGTTATCCCCAGAGTAACTTTTATCCGTTAATCTTCGGTCGCATCTAATGCGGACCGTCGGTTCATTATGCTCCGCTTTCGCGCCTGCTTGTCACGTACGACTCGCAGTCAAGCCACCTTTTG
>CAZHOB010000046.1:0-8805 GCA_964534465.1 uncultured Candidatus Saccharibacteria bacterium | reverse complement strand
ACTTCCGCACGAGCTACGGCCAAAATGTGCTCGATCACTCGGTGGAAGTCGCGCACCTCGCCGGCATGCTCGCCGAAGAGCTCGGAGCAGACCCTGCTGTGGCGCGCGCAGGAGCGCTCTTCCATGACATCGGCAAAGCGCTCGACCATGAAGTACCCGGTACGCACGTTGAGATAGGCCGCCGCATCCTCCAGAAATTCGGTGTCGATGAAAAAGTGGTCAAAGCCATGCAGGCGCACCACGAGGAGTATCCGTATGAAACGCCCGAGAGCATGATCGTGCAGGTCGCCGACGCTATTTCCGGCGCACGTCCGGGAGCTCGCCGCGATTCCGTAGAGAATTACATCAAGCGCCTCGAAGATCTCGAAGCTATCGCCAACGGTCAGCCGGGCGTGGAGAAGAGCTACGCTATCGCCGCCGGCCGCGAGGTCCGCGTCATCGTGAAACCGGAAAATGTGACCGACCTCGAGGCCCGAAAGATCGCAAGAGATATAGCGGATAAAATCGAGAAGGAATTACAATATCCTGGTGAAATTAAAGTATCCGTGATCAGAGAGACTCGCGTTATAGAATACGCAAGATAAATGACCGGGTGACCTGCCTGCCGGCAGGCAGGGATCAAGGTATCCGTCATCCGCGAAACCCGCGTTATCGAATACGCCCGATAAAGTTTTTTGGAAACTATTGTACCTGCCTGCGGCAGGCAGGAGCGGAGGTTTTTCAAAAAATCTGCGGGCCGTTTGACTTTCCCGCCCACTCCTCTACTCTTCTTTACAGAGGAGCTTGAAATGAGCGAACAATCGTTACTCGCGCTTGCGACGGACAACGAAGCTGTGGTCCGCGTAGTCAAAGAAGCTATTGAACGCTATTACAACGGCATCGAGAAAGACGGCGTCTTTAATATGACCGCCGACGGTCACATCTACGTGATCCTCGACAGCATCCCTGCCATGGTCAAGTACGCATGGGAGAGCGCTGAAGCGCGGCGCAAGGAGCGTGACACCCTTATCGGGCTCGCCGGCGCAGCCGCTACCGTTACCGTGCGCGAGCCGGGCAAGACCTCGGCCCTGCAATTCCAGACGTTCATAATTGTCGCCACGTGCGCCGCCGGGATGATATACCTCGGCGAAGCCAACGGCTCTTTCCCCGAAGAAGTGGGAAAAACGTATGCAGAGGCCATCCGTCTTGAAGCTGAGCCGTATTTTGCCAAAACGGCTGATCGCACGAAGGAGCTCGACGAGGTCGCCGGTACCGCAGGGACAGCATGGGCCACCATGAACTTCCCCAACTTCCCCAGTACCCGTATTTTGCTGCACTAAGGAGGGCTTCACAGAGCCCTCCTTATTCATTTTAGACAATGAAGTGGGTCATCGAAGTCAAGGTTGACAGCCTGAAAATAGGGCTCAAAATGGTGATATTAGGTCGTGTGACACATTTATCAAATTAATTGGAAATTTGTATGGCAAATAAAATGGATTTGGTAGACAAGGTGCACTCGACGATCGGTTGCACAAAGGCCGACGCAGAGCGCGCGGTGGAGGCGATCATTGCGATGATCACCGATCACCTCAAGAGAGGTGAGGAGGTCTCCATCGCGGGCCTCGGTATTTTCGAGGCCAAGACGCGCGCCGGCCGCACAGGGCGCAATCCGCGCACGGGCGCGACGATCCAGATCGCCGCGATGAAGGTCCCGAAATTCCGCGCTTCGAAGACGCTCAAGGACGCGATCAAGTAGTTTTTCTTTTTCCCTGCCTGCCGTCAGGCGGGTCGAGAACACAAAAACCCGCCTTCTGGCGGGTTTTTGTGTAAAAAAATGGCCCCGCGATAAGCGGGGCTCATAGAAGAGTTCAGGCGGTTGTCTCATCGCAATAGCACAGGTAAATGCCGTCCTTAAAACAGCAGCGGTGCTCGGCGACAAATCTAGCCTCAATGGCTCGGTACTTGGGCAGTATATATTCTTCCTTTAATTTACTGACCTCTTCGCGAACCTCGGGAATGCTAACATCGCCGAGGAGCCGAGGCTCTACTCTCGCACAATCGACTGCCACCTTCAACGTCTCCTCCAGATAAGACTTCTGTGATTCGACGTTCCGGCAACCATTTGCCTCAAAAGCCACGAGCATGAAAGGTGCCGATTCGCGCCGTGCCAAATCCTCAAATTCTTGCGCCGTTGTGCAGGTCACTTCGCCCCATGATTTCCGACATCGGTCTTCATACTCATCTTTGCCCAGATGCCGTTCGACATTGTTCCAAAAGTCCACTAACGGAATGGTTCGCATTGGCTCATCTCCCTTTGCCTACGTCTCGGAACAATGTACCACAATGGTGCAGAGCTTACCAAGTTGGAATGTTTTCCATACAAAAAAAGCCCGCCGTACTCGGCGGGCCATGCTCTTGTTTACGTCGAGGTCACCAGAATCGGTAGGAATTGTCCTCGGCAGGTTGGCGGTAAGTACTCCAACCATTCACGTTCTCGTCAAGGAAGCTGAGGGCAGCTCGGTCAGAAAAAATGATCGAGCTTTCCTTGGGCTTGTCTCCGGAGACGTTGCCGTCGCCTTTGCCACGTATCTCAATCCGCTCCACGCCCCATTTCGAATCCTCTTCTAGGGGTAGCGGGTTTTCGTTGGAGCTGGTGTATACGCTGCGCCTCAATGTGATGAGAATTGTCCGCCAATCGTCGTCCCATGAATACGTAACGATACGCTCCCGCAGTTCTTCCGATCCGCCGGTAAACGCAGAAACATTCCCGCTGATTCGCCTGATCGTGCCGAGGTCTACGAAGTCGTAAGGCCTGTGGGGCGCCAGATGCACCTTCGTGAGCACGCCCAACGTGTGCAATCCGACCCATTCGGAATTTGACAAAGATCTACCCTTGCTCATTTCATCTCCTTTGAGCCGTTGCGGCTCGTCTGCTGCCACGCGCGTGGGATTACGCTCGCGACAGGTGAGGACAGGATATACGCGTGGTCGCCGAACGTCAATTTTAAAAAATGTCCAATTTGAACAGTAAAAAGGGAGCCGGCGGGCTCCCTGATAAGTCTCATTCGTTTCTGTTATTGAGATAAAGCTTTTTGTCTTGAGCCCAGTTAGAAGAAATCCAATTGCGGATCCATGCCTCATCGAAGGGCTGGTCTGCTGCGCCACACATCGTTCCCGGCCGCCCGTCCTTGGGAAAGATCCCTGCATATGCTGTTGGCGTGCAGTTTGAGCCGTCATTGTCGATGAGAAGCTTGGCCGCAAGCGCATTGTCGAACGGCTGTCCATAGACGAATATGGGCCGCATTTTACGGGCGGCTACATAGAGCACCAATCCCTCCGTCTCTTCTTGGTTTTCAACCGCTGTATTCCTATAGAAGTTGATTGAGATGGCCAATCCCTTGAGCGCGTCCTTCTGACGTACAGCTGTCTCGAGCTCGTATTTCGATGAGACGAAATAGATGTCCGGGAAGAGACCATCTTCAGTGACTGCGGCAACTGGACTTGCTGACAATAGCGCCAAAGCCACAATTATCAGCGATCTCTTGATAAGGTTCATTCTTTCCTCGCGGGCTGTTTTGTGAGTCCTCGGCAACTTTATATGATGCTCCATGAATTGCAACGTCGTGCGGGATGGGGGTCATCGGTCAAGCGCTCGAAAATGTGCCGCCGCACATTTTCTCCGCCTGACCACGCTCGCACGTCCCATTCTGCTGAATGGGTCCCGCGCGCTCGCCTTCGATTCCCCCATCCCAATGCCACTCGCTCGCAATGCGAGCTTCGTGTGCGGGATGGGGGAATCGAACCCCCGACCACAGTTTGGAAAACTGTTATTTTGCCATTAAACTAATCCCGCTTAAGGACTTACTGTACACGATTTTTTTATAAGAAAAAGCTCCGGAACTAATCCGGAGCCCGAATGTCAAAGTACTTTTTTCATAAACACACTGAATGGGTCCGCTTTAAATTCACCGAAGGGACCGCACTCTTCAAATCCTGCCGCTCTAAGAAGAGCTCGTACTTCGGGCTGGTGTATCCCCGTTTCGAGGTACAGGCAGAACAAACCATCTTTGCGAGCTTGCTCAATCCTGGCCTCGAGAAGACGTTTGCCGATTTTTTTGCCACGCGCCCATGGTTCGACGAACAGTCGCTTAAGTTCGCCGTAACCGGAAGCATCTATGCGTAGAGCTGCACAACCGACTATCTTATCTTCAATGCGCGCCACAAAAAAACGAATGTCTGGCTCGCAAAGCGATTCAATGTCAAGCAAGTGGTTGCTTTCGGGCGGATACAGTGAGCCCATACGCATCGAGCATGTTAATAAGCCGCGACACATCTTCCTGTTTCGGAGACTCGAGTCCGACAGTGATGTCCAACATCGTCATTCTCCCTGTTCTGGGGAAACTATGACATTCTAATGGCCAAAAGGAAAATCCGGAGGCACTTGTCCTCCGGATCGAATGTTCAACGCACTTTGCGCGCGAGAAAGCACATGTACTCGCCAATGTTCTGCTTTTCGGCAAGCTGCGGGATGAGCATGTAACTGTCTTCTTCGGTCATTACGGCAACGGAGCCGAGCTGCCACGCGAAAACGGTGTCGCGCGGCAGGAAGAGAAAGTTTTTTGGCTCTATCGCCCACTGGAAGTCGTTCGACTTCTTTTCGATGGTGCGATAGATGTGGAATTCCTCTATTTCTGTCGGTGGGAAAGTTCCGAGGGCCGGCTCGATCATATTCAGTGCATCGAGCTGTCGGAGCACGGCTAGGTACGCAGCGTCCTCAGACTTTTTGCTCGTCAGGTCCCCGCTCTCGATGGTGCAAGCCACCGCTCCGTGCTTATTGGCATACGTTTCCGAATCCCCTGCCGTGTCGCAATCCTGTGCCATCCATCCGGTAACGACCTTCGCGATACCCATGGGAGCAAAAGCTACCACGTGCTGCTTTTCGACAACGAGAAACGGCTCATCCGCGATGGATGCGGCATGGACCAATATGGCGACATTGCAATCTTCGAGGTATCGCTTCAACTGCTGCGCGCGCTGATATTCATACGATGAAGTGTCGATATCGGGCTCATACGTATCGCGATACAAACGATTGAGGTTGTAGCGAACAAAGCGCTTATTTTGGGCAGCCGCCTCTTCATTGGCACAGAGCACGAAGGTGAGAGTGCCGCGGACAAGCGCGCGCCTTTTGAAGACAAATTCTCTACAGACGCGCAAAAGTCCCTTTGCCGGCGCGACCTCGTCCCCGTGCTCCCATCCAAATGCGACCACCTCGGGTCCGTCTTGGTCACCCTCAAAACGAACGACCACTGGCTCAAGCCATACGCTTCGCATTGTGTATTCCCTTTTCTGTCTCACTCGATATTACGTGCGCCCAAAGTTAATGCAAATGAAGGGAAAATTTGTTTCTTTGGATGGAATACGGTAGCGTTCACGTATGCGAGTTCCTTCTTTTTCAAATATTGCTGCGCTTGTCCTCGTCTTGGGAGCACTTTTCGTATTTACCCATCGTGATTGGCTCTCGCAGCTCTCGCAAGGCCCCGAAGTAATGGCAAAGAATGCTTCCCAGACAGCCGGGGTCACACAGTCAGCAAGCTCATCTGCCCCCATCGCGACCACCACGGTCGTTTCGAAGCAAAAAACGATACACGCGACATCAACGATCGCATCACTCTCACCCAAAAAATCGAGCATTAAAGCCAAAATTTCAGCTCCCGCCGCATCCGCGCCCTCCGACCAAGTCACACGCATACAAAACCCCTACCCATTCGCTGCCCTCGACCCTTCAGTGCTCAATGACTCCGCGCGGGCGACACTTGTCAACATACTGTGCCTCCCCACCGAGGGAGGGAGCGAGGGAGTCTCCGGCAGCGGCGTCATCATCGACCCACGAGGGGTAATCCTGACAAATGCGCATGTTGCGCAGTATGTATTGCTGGCTGAGAGCGGCAAAATTGATCTTTCGTGTGTCGCTCGGACCGGTTCTCCGGCACAAGCAAGGTGGACCTTGGAAACTTTGTATCTTCCGTCCGTATGGGTCGACATTCATGCCGGAGATATCAAGTCCAACGTGCGCGCAACGGGTACCGGTGAACACGATTATGCCCTTCTTCGTGTCAATGGGTCAATCGATGGCTCACCTCTGTCGCCATTTCCCTCTTTGCCAATAGATACGCGAGAAACTATCGGATTTCAAGACGATCAGGTGCTTGTGGCAAGCTATCCCGCCGAATTCTCGAATGCACTGTCCCGAAGTGGCTTTTACTCTGTCTCCAGTTATTCCACTATCAAACAGCTCATGACCTTCGCTTCTGGGAGCATCGACGTATATTCCCTCGGTGGCATTATTGTGGCCCAAAACGGCTCCTCTGGCGGTGCCGTAGTCAATCTGTGGGGTCGGCTCATCGGCGTTGTCGTTACTACCAGCGCAGGCGCTACGACCGGCGAACGCGACCTACACGCCCTCACACTCAACTATATTGATCGCGACCTTAAGGCGCAAACGGGCCATGACATAGGAGATATTTTAGCCAATGACATATCTGCGGAAGCCACGGATTTCAACACCAACGTGGCCCCAACACTTGTCCAAAAGTTCCTCTCCGTGCTGTCGCCATAAGCTTGAAAAATTGTGTTATTATGCGCTCGTTCGGGGCGTAGTATACCGGTAGTACGTTTGCTTTGGGAGCAAATAGACCGAGTTCGATTCTCGGCGCCCCGACAGATTCTATCGGACATTCTTAATGGACATGTCCTTTATATGCCAATGTCGTCTTCCAGTGCCTGCTCAAACAGCCGGCAGCGGGCCAGTTTCCTGACCTCATCCATGATAACGCCCACGACATCTATTTGGAATTCCCTCCTGTCCTTTTTTGACTCCATATAAAGTGTCGCCGTTCTGGCAAGCTTTACGAGCTTTGAGTGCTGAACCATCTCCTCCGGCCTATAGTCGATTTCACGTGTAACGTGCCCTTCCGGTATTTCACGTGAAACGGCCTTTACCTCCACGAAACGTAGCTCATTACCTTTCTCGGCAATGATATCTATCTCGCCCCACGGCCGTCTGTAGTTTCGCTCCACGATCTTAAAACCCTTGGATTCTAGGAATTTTGATGCAATTTCCTCCCCTATTCTCCCCCGTCGCTTTCGTTCAGATTCTTTCGGCATTGCCACAGTTAAGCAGATATGCAGCATTAGGCAATGTTTTCACGTGAAAACATGTTTCGTAGTAACATTTTACGCCCCTGTCCAATATTGTAGGGTTAGTTACGTGGGGATAAGACGTTAATAAGACGACCCTTATCGTGGTCTGGACCTGTCCGTTATCCACATTTCCACAGAGTTTTCCCCAGAAATCAACATTGTTGTGAAATATGGCTCTGTCTCTGACCCCGCGCGCATGGGAAAACGATAGCGGGTAGAGATGCGCTCGCGGCCCTGAGACGGACTCGGACTTTCCCGAATGAGTGGTTCACGTGTAACGTCGTGCTTATCGGCGTGAGCGCAAGGTCGCCAAAAAAAATTCATCAGCGCTTCACTGGAAATTACTATGCTCGAAGTCTTTCAAAAAAATCGTGAGTGAAATAAGTTGAAAAATTTCTTATGGTTAGTGCTCGTTTTTTTGTCTCTAAAATTTTCGACAATTTTTTTCGGCTTGACGCAACTACAGGCAGGGAGTACGGTGGCCGCACTGTATGAATCGTGTTTGGGCAACGTTCTCAGGCACCCCTCTCAAGCTTTCGGTTTTTCTCTGTTCACTTTTTTTGGGGCTCGCGCTGCCGGCATTCGCTTCGGCTGCCTCCGTTACTGTTTTCGTTAAAACGGTTCCGCTCTTCGCGACCTCGACTGCAGTCATGGCTACCAGCACGGCATCTGCTGCAACGAGCACTTCGGCTGCCACGAGCACTCCGACCGTCGTGGCAAGCCCAGCGAGCTCGTGCGCCCCGCTTCAGGTGGATGCCTACAGACAGTACGTATATGACGGCGTCCTCAGTGCCGTGGATGTAACTATTGCTGATCCTTCATACGTGGCCCTCGGCGCTTCAATAGGGGATTCCGTAATACCGTTCCAGCTCATCAACCGCTATCCTGAGCAACTCGGCAAAATGCGCCTGATGGTCAATACGCCTTCGATATCGATGCAGGCCGACCAAACGCTCACCCTCGTCCTCGCTTCGGCAAAAGGACCGGATCAACCCGTCTGTGCGGCGACGGTAACCATCATTCTTGCCGGTACAGGCGGGAAGAGTACTGTGACGCCTCCGTCGCAGGGGAATGGTTATACCTATCAGCCCTCAAGCGGTGCGGGCAAGGTAACAAAGGGCGGCCAGAAAGCCGGCAAAGAAGTGTCGCGCGCATGGGGCTCCGGCATGACCGGCTTATCGAGTGTGTCCTTTATGAAAAACTTCAAGCATAAGCTGGATACCTCGTGCTCCACGCAGCGCGGCACATCGCGGCTGTGGGCTGTCCTATTGGGCATCTATCTCCTCATCGTTGCAGCTGCCATCCTCGCACAGCCCACGGGCACGCCAAGCTCATCGTCCGTCACGCTCCTAGGGGCTGCCATACTCTTGCCACTGGTATTCCTCTTTGGCATCTGGAGCACGTCACGGATGTGCCAAGCGGGTACATGGGTGCCGCTTTTGGCCGCACTCATAGCACTTGTCGGTTTTGTTGCTGTCTTCCGTAATCACCCGAAATTCGCGAAATTCATGCAGGTATTCTCAATTCCTGAGGCATAAATCCAAACCGTGTGTGAACAAGAAAAAGCACCCCCGGGGGTGCTTTTTCTTGTCTGTGCGGATACGGGGAATCGAACCCCGATCT
>CAZHOB010000045.1:0-8827 GCA_964534465.1 uncultured Candidatus Saccharibacteria bacterium | reverse complement strand
CTCTTGCGCTGGGGGATAGACGACGTGCGGCTCATGCACTCAGCCGACCTGCGCTTCATCAACCAATTTTAATTTTATGCCTCTTGTAAACGTTTATGCAGCACACGACGTTGAAGAAAAGCTCACGAGCATAATGGCGGAACTGAAACAATTCATTGCCGACCAGTTGGCTTCCAAAGAAATAACGTTAACTCCTGCTGAGATCAGTGTTCGGTTAGTCGGTGTGAAAGGTGGTGGCATGATCGCGAACGTCGAACTGGAAATTACTGCAGCTGCCTTTCCCGAGCGTGTCGAGAAACAAGACCAAATCTGCCTTAAGGTCATGGAATTTTTTAAAGAAAAGACAGGTTTTGAAAACCGTGTTTGGCTGATTCTATCCGAACTTGGACACAGTTGGGTATGAAAATCTCGCGCTCATGGCTTCAGAAGTTTTTCGATATTGAACTTCCGAAGGCGGGTGCACTGGCGGAAGCTCTCACATTTCATGCATTTGAAATAGAAGGCGTCGAGAATGAAATTCTAGACGTAAAAGTGACGGCCAACCGTGGGCATGATTGCCTTTCGCATCTCGGAATAGCCAAGGAGCTCTCCGCGATACTCAATGTGCCGCTCAAGATGGATCCGCTCCGACAAACTATTTCGTTGCCTCCCACCGATAACGTGTCGGTTCAAATTGCGACGCCGCTGTGCGCTCGTTACATCGCGGGCGTCATCCATGGCGTGAAAGTCGGGCCGTCACCGGAATGGCTCCAGAAAGATCTCGAGTCTATCGGGCAAAAGTCCATAAACAATGTCGTCGACGCGACCAATTACATTATGTTCGGTCTTGGCCAGCCATTGCACGCTTTTGATGCAAAAAAACTTTCCAACAGTTCCAAGATCGGCGTGCGCGCTGCGCGAGATGGAGAGAAAATGCTCGCACTCGACGAAAAAGAATATGCGCTCCGACCGAGCGACCTTGTGATCGTCGATGGCAATGACACGGTTATCGGTATCGCGGGCGTGAAGGGTGGGAAACCCTCGGGCGTCGATGCGAATACGAGCGACATCATTCTCGAATCCGCCAATTTCGACGGCATCTCGGTGCGACGCACCGCCGCAGCGCTGAAGCTTCGCACCGACGCGTCCAGCCGTTTTGAACAAGTCCTTTCGCCTGAGCTTCCAGAGTATGGGATACGTGCGGCCACAGATCTGATAGTGCAGCTCGCTGGAGGGGAGATCGCAGGGTTCGTTGATTCGTACCAAAAGCCGCAGGAAAAAAGAGCAGTTACGATAACGCTCGCAAAGATACATTCCGTACTCGGCACATCGCTCCGCGCTGAAGAGGTGTCCGACGTCTTCAAACGCCTCGATCTTCCCTTTAATTACGAGGGCTACGCATTCATCGTAGAGCCGCCGTTCGAGCGGCTTGATCTGCTTATTCCGGAAGACTTGATAGAAGAGGTCGGACGCATCGTCGGCTACGAAAAAGTACCCTCTGTCGCGCTTCCCGCATGGAGTGCAGAGGTTAAACAAAACGAGAATTTCGCGAAGGCCGAAACCATCCGCGAGCACTTGATGCAAAAAGGATATTCGGAAGTGTTCACCTCGGTATTCACAGAAAAAGGTGAGAAGGAGGTGAAGAATAAGGTGGGTGGCGAGCGACCGTTCCTCCGCACTGATATCCTTACGGGCCTAAACGATGCACTACAGAGAAATGCGCGCAATAAAGATCTGCTTGGTCTCGCGCAAGTACGGCTCTTCGAGATCGGCACTATATGGAAAGACGGAAAAGAAGAAATACACATTGGCTCCGTGGCGGAAAAGGGCGCACCTGAAGAAGGGCTCCTTTCTGATATCAAACCAGAACCCATCGACGCATTGCCGCTCTCCACTACGGAGCGCTATCAGACGTTCTCCAAATATCCGTTCATTGTCCGCGATATTGCCCTTTGGGTCCCGAAGGGCACTGAGCCCGTCGAAGTGCTGTCTATTATTCGTGAGAAGGCCGGAGATCTGCTCGTGCGCAGCGCGCTTTTCGATAGGTTCGAAAAAGGGGACAAGCTCTCGCTCGCGTTCCGTCTCATTTTTCAATCATTTGAAAAAACGCTCACCGATACAGAGGTGGGCGCGATCATGGAGAAGATAACCGCTGCGCTCGAAGAAAAAGCATACGAGATACGTTGAATGGAAAATGCGCAATTTGAAAATGTGGAAAAGCAAGTGGCCGACGGTGAGTCGGCCACAAGTATGAACATCATCAGTTGCAGGGCGGGTAGAACTCGGTGGCGGGGATCGGAACGATATCCGAGCCGCGCATTGCCCCGTATCGTTCGATCGTCCGTCGCGCCGATGCGGGATAGTTCTTCCACACCACCTCAGTCCACGCCGGAGAGTCGACCTGCTGGCCGTTGCCATTGAAGACCCATGCTCGGTGAAAGCCGAACGTCGCCCTCGCCGTCACGCACACTCTGTTTCGGGGAATTGTCCCAAGCATCAGGGTGCAGGCCGAATTGCAGACGCCGTCCACGACGATGTGCTGGTTTGAGCGGCGCAGCTTATTGTACTTCGCCAGGTACAGGTCTATCTGACCGCCCGGATCGTTATGGACCCGAATGGTCGCAGAAGCCGGTGTAACCGAGCTCGGCGCGACCAGAGTAGTCGCGACGAACAGTGAACTCAGCACGGTAAGCAGCCTCAAGGCACGCATTTGGACCTCCCTGTCCTACGGTGAAACTGCGCGTACTGTACCACAGTATTGTCTATTAGGGAAGTATGGTAAAACGGGCCGTTTTTTGCTATACTAAACCCATCAAATTATGGCTGAAAGCAAGGTAAAAAAGGCTCAAAGTGCCCTGCCTGCCGGCAGGCAGGCGCCCCCCAAAAAAGAGGGGGCTTCCTCGTACAAAGCCGAAGACATTACAGTGCTCGAAGGCCTTGAGGCGGTACGCCGCAGGCCAGGCATGTATATCGGCACGACCGGTGTCGACGGCCTCCATCACCTCATTTGGGAAATTTTCGACAACTCGCGCGACGAGGCGATGGGCGGATTTAGCAACGACATCGAAGTCGCGCTCATGCCGGATAATATGGTGCGCGTCACCGACAACGGCCGCGGCATTCCGGTGGACATTCATCCGAAGACCAAGGTTTCCGCGCTCGAGACCATCATGACCACGCTCCACGCCGGCGGTAAATTCGGCGGCGAGGGCTACAAAGTTTCCGGCGGTTTGCACGGCGTGGGCGCCTCGGTGGTCAACGCGCTTTCCACGTACACAAAAGTCGTCGTGCACCGCGACGGCGGCATCTACGAACAGGAATATAAGAAGGGCGGCAAGGCAGTGGCGAGAGTCAAGAAGACCGGCAGCTCGGAGCTCCACGGCACGATCACATGGTTCCAAGCCGACCCCTCCATCTTTCCCATCATCGAATACAACTGGGAACGCATCGTCGCGCACATGCGCCAGCAGGCATATCTTGTGCGAAGTCTGCGCATCACGCTCTGGGATCTGCGTCAGGCGGGCAAGATCAATGACGGGGACGCTTTCTATCTGCGCGAGCTCGGGCTCGATGCGCCGTCCGTTACCTTTTATTTTGAAGGGGGCCTGCGCTCGCTCATCGGATTCCAAAATCGCTTTCTCTCGCCGCTGCACAAAACGATTTTTTACGTCGATAAAGAGCAGGATGGCGTGCAGGTAGAAGTCGCGCTCCAGTACGTGGACGACATCACGTCCCGCATGTCGGCTTTTGCCAACAACATTTACAACGCCGAAGGCGGCACGCACGTGACCGGCTTTCGCGCCGCGCTCACGCGCTCACTCAATACTTTCTCCGGCAACGGCAAAGAGAGCGACACCTTTACCGGCGATGACGTGCTCGAAGGTCTTACGGCTGTCGTCTCGGTAAAATTGCGCGAGATCCAATTCGAAGGTCAGACCAAGGGTAGGCTTGGCTCGGTGGAAGCGCGCGGCGCGACCGAAGCGGTATTCAGCGAAGCGTTCAAGGCATTTCTCGAGGAACATCCGGAGGAGGCGCGCGCGATAGTGGGCAAGGTGACCCTCGCGATGAAGGCGCGCAAAGCTGCGAAGGCCGCCAAGGATTCTATCCTCCGCAAGGGTGCGCTCGATGGCATGACACTGCCCGGTAAGCTTGCCGACTGCCAGACCAAAGCTGCCGAGGAGGCTGAAATATTCATCGTCGAGGGAGATTCGGCCGGCGGCACGGCCAAGACCGGCCGCGATCGCCGCACACAGGCGGTGCTTCCGCTGCGCGGTAAAATTCTCAATATTGAAAGAGCGCGTCTCGACAAAATGCTCGCATCAGAGCAGATAAAGAATCTCGTCGTCGCGCTCGGCACTGCGATAGGCGACATCTTCGACATCAGCAAACTACGCTACCACAAGATCATCATCGCGACCGATGCCGACGTGGACGGCGCACACATACGCACACTCCTCCTCACGCTTATGTACCGTCACTTCCGTCCTATCATCGACGGCGGTTTTCTCTACATTGCGCAGCCGCCGCTCTACAAGATCAAGAAAGGCAAGGAGGTGTTCTATGCGTACGAAGAAAAGGAAAAGATAAAGCTCGCCGGAGAGGACATTCCTCTTGAAGTAGAAAGTGCTGTCGATGAGGTGCAAGAAGGCGAGGGGGAAGCACAGACCAAAAAGGCACCAAAGCTTTCAGTGCAGCGCTACAAGGGTCTCGGCGAAATGAACTCCGAAGAATTGTGGGAGACCACTATGGATCCCGCTCGGCGTATGCTCAAACAGGTCAACATCGAGGATGCGCAGGAAGCCGATCAGATATTCGACATGCTCATGGGCACCGATGTGCCCGCGCGCAAGACCTTTATACAGAGCCACGCCAAGGAAGCCACGCTCGATATATAATCATCGAGTATGACACTGGAGGGAGCACCGCGCAGCAAGGAGAGCTCCGAGAATACAGAGGCCGTTACACGACGGGGAATCTTATCATTCGCGATGAAAGCCGCTGTGGCGCTCTCACTTACGGGTATCGGTATCGGCACTAAGCCGGCGGAAGCAGAAGGGAAAAAGACCTATGAGCAGGTCGTGGAAATGATGATAGACAAGATGGAAAAAGATTTCGGCAAGAATGGTCCGGCCACGCAACTTTTTGAAAAAGGAGAATACAGCGGCAAAAAATTAACGAAAGAAGTCTTGAGTGCTTATCTCAACAACATGTCGACGATCGCCGGCGCGCTCGATCGCACGCAATCCATGCCCGGCGCGCATCCGCAGTTGCGGGGTTATATGATGGGCGAGCAGCCGGGGCTTGGCGTCGACACGTATCCGACGGGGGATATCAAGAACAACTACTACCAGGTCAATTATCACGGCGCAAATTACAAAGTCACTGCGCGCCACGCGATGCTCGATAAACAGGCAAATGGCACCGTAAAGCTTCACGACGGGTACTATGCAATGGGGACAGAGAGCGGACCCGATGTGGCCATAATGCCAGTTAATGGTGCGCCGCCACTCAACGCCTCGATCAGTTTTGATGATGCGAAGTCCGATGCCGAACTCTCCGGTAAGATCGGCGTTTTGGTCGGCACGGACGTGCACGGAAATCCCTTCAAGATCCACACGCCATTCGTGAAAGCGACACTTCCCGTGCTCCGCCTTCTGTACGAAAATTATGACAACGCAGCAAAAACAGATCGCGACCTGGCCTCGGTTGCCGATTCATACATTGCGGTCGTGCCGCCGTGGTGGGGGCTCGGCAACGGCAATGGCGGCATTACGCTCGGCGGACTCTCCGGCGGGATGGGTGCGGTGCTCGATAAACAGAGCAATGCCTACCTGCCCGTCGGTCCGTTCATTGGTGTGAAGGCTCTCGAGCAGAGCTGTGAAGGGCAGAGTCTCTCCGGCGTGTGCACGACGATAGGTTTTGTGTCTACGGGCGACGCCGTGCGCGATACGATCGTAAAATACAACCAAACGCATCCACACAGATGAAAAAGCCGCGCCCCGCCGAAGGCGGGGCGCGGCCCTCACATTCCTTTAGTAGTTGTACCCGCCGGAATTTCCGCCCGAGATGAATGTTTGCGCGACATTGTTGTTCTCATTGCTCTCGCGGATGACATTGGCCGGATCTGCGACCACTTGGAAGGTGCCGCCGCCCGGAGTGATGTCATTGAAGTGCAGGGTATTTGCCACGTGATCTCCCGGTTGGAGCGAGACCTGGACAGACGACTGATACGGAGCGCCGATACGCGTAGGAAGCTGCGCGGTGAAGACATAATCGCCGCTCGCGGTCCCGCCGACATTTTTGATGTCGAATGTTACCGTCGCGTTTCCTGCATAATCGACGTTGGCGCTGATGATGCGCACTGCGAGATCAGCCGGACCGGTGTATACCGGCGCTTTCGGCGCAGGTTTCGGATGTGAAGTCTCGGTGGTCGTTGTGGTTTTTGTGGTCGTTGTTTTTGTGCTGGTCGCAGCAGTGAGCGGGCCACCCGGCGTGATACTCACCGTCGCGCTACCTTCTACGCGTGAGCCGTTGGACGAAGGGATGAACACGATAGAGAGCGGGACATTCGCCGGAGCATCGCCTGCATAGAGCGGCAAGAGCGGGAGTGAATTCTTTCCGGCAGTGAGCGCGAAGGCCGCACCGCACGGGATCATCGTCGTGCCCTTACCATCCGGAGCGGGAGTTCCGAACTGCAAACCTTTTTGGCATTGATACAAAAATGCATACACGCCGGACGTGGGCGCATCATATTTCCACGAGATCGTGAAGGGCACTGCGTGCTCGGCATTGTTCGGAGCTGTTACTTCGATCTTCGGAGCGCTCTCCGGAAAGAGGGAAGAGAACCAGCCGCCCGAGAGCGATGCGGCATGAATGAGTCCCCAAAGGACAATGACGATGAGAATTATGAAACCGATGATGGCAAGCACATTGGAAAGCATGCTCGGACGGCGCTGTACGCTTGATTGCGGAGTCGGGCGCGTTTGAGGTGTTTGAGTTGTCTCAGCCATAAAAGTGTCGAATTGATATGTGAAGTATATTACTGTAAAAAAGAAGAATTGTCAATGGCATTGACAAAATCAAGAAAAAATGTAGTATTTAAGCCACGAAAATGCGATAAGCTTAATGTATGGCAAGAATGCGCGGCCCGAGTGCCCACACAGAAGCTCCCTTCAGCGTGTATCTCGCCGCTGTGGTCGTTATTTTTTTCCTCTCGCTCTCTGCGGCCGATTCCGTGGGTCTCGTGCCGTGCGCTATTGATGGCACATGTACTGTGGAAAATACATTAACGCAAAACCCGCTCCAGCCTGACCTGCTCTCGCTTTTTGGCAGCGCGACCTCATCTGCCGTGCGTGGTACGGCACTTCCCACACGCATCAAGATCGACGCCATTAGTCTCGATTTGCCGGTGCAAAATCCCGACACCATCGACATTGGTGTGCTCGACACGCTCCTCCAAAAAGGACCCGCGCGCTATGTGGATTCGGCGCAGCTCGGGGAAGCCGGCACGATGATAATCTTCGCGCACTCCTCACACCTGCCCATCGTGCACAATCAGATGTACAAAGCGTTCAATAACATCCCGAATCTGGTGACAGGCGACGCCATCTCTCTCGAAGGGAAAGACGGCAAGAGCTATCTGTATAGCGTCACGACAGTGCGCAAGGCCACGGCTTCGGAAGATGAAAAAATTTATCTCAAAAGTGACATCGCCCACCTCACGCTCGTCACCTGCGACACGCTTACCGGCAAGAGCGCCCGATATATCGTTGAGGCCACGCTCATCGGCACAGAATAGCTGAAAATCGCGAGCCGCGCTGCACGTCTCTTGCTAGATCTGATGCGTAACACATGTACCAATAATACTCGGTCGGGTAAAATTGGTACATAAAAACCATTGACAAACAGCCAAAAAATGATACTGTGCCGCGCAGAGCATAGTGCTCTGAACTACATACGAGTCCCCGTATTGGGACCTCACAAAGGAGGCCACTATGGCCAAGAACCGCGTAAACCTTGGTTTTCAGGACAACGACGTCCTGAAGAACCACATTCCGTTGCGCATTCACGACGGGATCTACGTCGCGATGATGTCGGACATCATTGCGACTCCAGAGCGGGTTGACGGCATTGAGACGGGCGACTACCGGCTGTTCTTTATCAGGCCGGTGGAGTTCGCGCCCATAGCTGACGATCCGGAAGCTCCTCGCGTCTCGGCAAAGGTCGATCGCGCCTATCATGGGCGTTTTGACTGGGCCGATGTCGGTGAGGACAAGTTGCGACTCGTCTTGTGCAAGGAGCACGACGAGAACGACAAGACCTGCTGGCTCTTGAGCAAGCAGGCGGTCAAGCCGTGGCGTTTCAGCCGCGATGGTTTCGGGCTCTACCTCCCGACCGCCGCGCAGATGAAGCGCAAGAAGAAGACGATCGTGAGCTGCGGCGCCTTCCCGCTCTTCAGTGACGCGGAGGCGTTTATCAGCAACACGACGGAATCCTCCGACGAGCGTTCCAAGATGGGACGTGAATTCCAGAGTGTCGACTTCGGCGTTCTGTGTCAGTGGAAACTGATCCGGACCCCGGTGGGCAAGAAGGTCGTCGGGCGCACGCCTTTCGATACGATGTGGCTCGTCGAAAATCAGGACGGCGAACTGGTCCAAGGCAACCGCCACGATGCGGAAGCGCTGCGGCCCGTGTTCGAGCGCAACGAGAAACTCTCGCTTCATCGGCTTCCCGACGGCGTGAAACTCTCTGTGAGCGCGCCAGCGCGCATGGGAGTAACACGCCGAGATGCACTTGGCGAGGACGAGACGCTGTTTCGGCCGCATCGCATCCACCACTAAGAGCGACG
>CAZHOB010000044.1:0-9615 GCA_964534465.1 uncultured Candidatus Saccharibacteria bacterium | reverse complement strand
CGACCACCACCGGCCTCACAGCCAACAACACGACCGCCGCCTCCACCACCGCCCTGTATGTCGCCAATCTCCAATCTGGAACAACGACCCTCACCCGCATGGCCTTCCTCACCAACGACATCTCCGGCGCGACGACCACCGCCGCCATCTCGAGCATCCTCCAGAAGAACTTCAACGGCGGCAACGGCGACCTCACCTTCTCCGTCCTCAACACCGGCACGCTCACCGAAGCTGCGCGCATCACCTCGAATGGTTATGTCGGGATCGGCACGACGACTCCCGTAAGTTTGCTCCACGTCGCAGGCACTCAGGCCTCTCTCTCTGGCTCGGGAACGATCTCAAGTGCGGGCACCACTATCACCGGCGTAAGCACGAGCTTCACGACACAGTTGAACGTAGGCGATATCATCATTGCTTCCGGCCAGTCCAAAGTTATTTTCTCCATCACCAACGACACCACATTAAAAGTGGACAGCAGCTTTGCGCCAAATGTCTCGGGCGCATCTTTCACATATACGCCGGCCGTTGCAAGATTTGTTTCGCAGAGCGGAACTCAAAAGTACATAATTAATAATTCAGGGTTTACCATCAACAGTTCTGTCCCTGCGCTGAAACTTCAGGACGTACAGGCCTCGGGTCATATCTATGACATCGGTTCCGGCAAAGTTGCGGCAGGTGTCTTCTCCATCGCCGACCTGACGCAAGGTACGCAACCGTTCAATATCGATGCGTCCGGCAACGTCGGCATCGGCACCACGACTCCCAACGCCAAGCTCTCCATCTTCGCAGCGCTCGGCGACACCAATTTGAATCTCTTCAACATCGCCAGCTCGACAGGTAGCGCCACCACAACTCTCTTTCAAGTGAGTAACACAGGAAGCACCACGATCGCCGGAGTCCTCAATGTGGGAGGCACCAATGCCACCTCCACCTTTGGGAGCGGCCTCTCTATTAATAGTGGCTGCTTCGCCATCGGCTCCACCTGCCTCCCAATGCTCGGCACCACCAACACATGGACCGCGCTCCAGACATTCCAGCAGGGAATCATCTCGCAAGCGTCTTCCACCATCGGCAACGGCACCCCGACCGGTGGACTCACTATCTACGGCACAGCTACGACCACCAATCTCTCTTTCGCCTCTCTCACATCTGCTCTTCTTGCCACCGACCAGACCGGCCACGTCATCGCCACCACCACGATCGGCACCAATTTCCTTTCCGCCAACTCCATCACTATTAATAGTGCAGGCGAGCTCTCCGGCGGCGCCACCGTCGCACTCGGCGGCACGATCACACTCAACGCCTCCACGTCTCCATCAGTCGGCGCCATCTATGCGACCTCGTCCATCGCCTCGCAGCTCCCGTACGCTTCCTCCACCGTGCACACCGTCAACAACACGACCGCCGCCTCCACCACCGCCCTGTATGTCGCCAATCTCCAGAGCGGCACCACCACATTGACCCGCATGGCCTTCCTCACCAACGACATATCCGGCGCAACGACAACAGCATCTATAGCTTCCATCCTCCAGAAGAACTTCAACGGCGGCAACGGCGACCTCACCTTCAGCACACTCCAAAATGGAACACTTACTGAAGCCGGACGCTTCACATCAAATGGATTCCTTGGTATTGGTACGACGACGCCCGGCAGCATTCTATCTATAGGTGTTGCGGGCAATGCGCAAGGTATCAACCTCGGACTTGCGACGTCCACATTTACTGGCGGCATCAAAGCAGCATGCTTCTCCACCGACGGCATCAACTGTCTTTCATCAAATGCGACTCTCTCCGGCGGCACGGCGGGCATGCTCACGGCATGGACAAGCGCAACAGCGCTCACAGCCACAGGCACACCCACAGCCGCGAGCTACTTCGCCACATCATCCACCGCCACCTCCACTTTCCTCGGCGGATTCCAAGCAGGCAGCGCCACCAACAATTTCAGCATCTTCAACAACGGCTCCTTTAATCTCACTCGCGCAACAGGAGCGGTAGGCGACACATTCGGCTATATCAATGGCACATCATTCCTCGTCGCGACGTCATCGATAGGCGCTGTGAATCCGGGCGATATTGCATTCGGCTTCAACGCGTTCATCAGCAACACGACGGGCAACAATGACCTCGCGGTGGGCACCAATGCTCTCAAGCTCAACACTACCGGGTCCCTCAACACCGCAGTGGGCCAAAATGCGATGACATCCAATACCGGCGGTCAAGAAAACACGGCGGTGGGAACCGGTGCCGCGCAAAACAGCAACGGAAATTTCAATACCGCGATCGGTAGCGGTGCCTTCTCGGTCGCAACGGGCACAAGCGATAACACTGCGGTCGGTCGTCAAGCACTCCAAGGCTCCACTGTCGGCAATCTCACCGTCACCGGTGCCAACAATGTGGCGGTCGGAGAAAATGCGCTGCAGAAGTACATCACCATTTCCAACAGCGTCGCTGTCGGAAACTCCGCGCTTCAAAACGCATCCACCACCGCGAGCGACAACACCGCGCTCGGCTACCTCGCCATGCAAGGCAACACGCCGGGCACCATCACCGGCACGCAAAACGTCGCGGTCGGCGAAAACGCGCTGCAGAATTTCATCACCGCAGGCAGCAACGTCGCGATGGGCTACGGTGCGATGCAAAATGCGACATCCACGAGCAACTCGGTGGCCATCGGTTATAACGCCCTTCAAAATGCTTCAAATGACGGTGGCGGTGGCGGCGCATACAACACAGCTGTCGGCTATTCCACATTGGCGGCAAATACCTATGGTGCGCGCAACGTGGCCGTGGGTTATGCCGCACTTCTCAGCAACACGATCGGGTCTTTGAACACTGCAGTCGGCATGCAAGCACTTAGCAGCAATATATCTGGAGGTCAGAACACAGCAGTCGGATTAAATTCAATGCAAACCAATTCGGCAGGTGGTAACAACACAGTAGTGGGGTACAACACAATGAGTTCGGCAACATCTTCGAGCAACAACACAATAATGGGTTGGCAAGCAGGTGTATCTATATCCGGTGCGACTGGCGTAGCGGGAAGTAGCAACTCGCTCTTTGGCCTTCGGGCTGGACAGGATATTACGACCGGCAGTTCCAATCTCATTCTTGAAACAGATTCGGGGAACGGCCTCGGTATTACCACAGGCTCCTCCAATATCCTTCTCGGCAATGACGTGCGCGCGGGTCTGAATCAGACAGGTAGCAGTCAGCTCAACATCGGCAACCTCATTTTCGGCACGAGCGTCGCCGGAGGCGCGACGTTCTCGACTGGCAAGGTCGGCATCGGCACATCGTCGCCGAATTATACGCTCACTTCGGCAAATGGTACGGGCCCGCAGCTTTCGCTCGCCGATGGTTCGCTCACCAATAATTCTTGGACGATGCGCGCTGCTGGAAATAATTTCTACATTGCGACTTCTACTTACAGCGCGACTTCTTCTGTCGCAGCACTGAGCATTGATACCAACGGAAAAGTCACCGCCAACTGCTTCACCAACGATGGCAGCACTTGCATCACAAGCGGCTCTGTCTCCGGCGGCACGGCGGGTATGCTCACTTCGTGGGTGACTGGCTCTACACTCACCGCCACTTCGGGCCCCACAGCCGGATGGTTCGTTGCGACATCGAGCATCGCCACCTCCACATTCGCGGGAGGTGTCGTGCACGGCAGCGCCACCAACAATTTCACAATAAATAATCTCGGCTCGTTCAACATGACCAAAGCGGCGGGAGTCGGCGACACCTTCGGATATTTGAATGGCACTTCATTCCTCGTCGCATCGTCAGCGACAGCTGTAGGCAATCTCGGTATCGGTCTTCAGACACTCTCCAGTATCACGACCGGCTATGCCAACACAGCTTTTGGGTATCAAACACTTCAGAATGCGACCACATCATATAGAAACGTCGCCATCGGTTATCAATCCCTCGTGGGAACCGCGGGAGCGAGTGTCGCGGATGTTATGGCGCAAAATACAGCTGTCGGCGTAAGCGCGCTTCAATTCAATCTCAGCGGAGACGACAACGTGGGCATTGGCTTCTCCGCACTCCAAAATGCCACCAGTACAAATCAAAACACGGCGGTCGGCTCGGGTGCACTATCAGGCAACTCAACAAACTCCCAATTTACCCTTGATACTGCGGTCGGATATAACGCACTCAACGGCGAATCGACGGGCGGCAGTAATACCGCCGTTGGTTCAAATGCCTTGAAGGTGAATACGACGGGCGGCACCAATGCTGCGTTTGGCAACTCTGCCTTGACCAACAATACAGCCGGTGGTCTCAATGTCGCGATCGGAGCATCGGCAATGAGCGCCAACATAACAGGTACTAATAACACCGGCGTCGGCTATCAGGTAATGTCCAACGCGACCTCGACGACCGACAACACCGCGGTCGGATTGTGGTCGATGCAAGGCAACAGCTCTTTCTATATCACCGGCGCAAGTAACGTTGCCGTCGGCAGGGAATCGCTCAAGAATTTCACGAGCGGCGGCTCCAACGCCGTCCTCGGCTATCAGGCGATGATGAATGCGACGAATACTTCGCAAAACGTCGCAGTGGGCTATCAGGCTCTCAAGGGCAATGCGACCAATTTCACCGGCTCGCAAAATACAGCATTGGGCTATGAGTCGCTACAAAATGTAACGACCGGCGGCAGCAACACTGGCTTAGGGTATCTGTCGCTCCAAAACGAGACGAGTGGCGGCGGCAACACATCGCTCGGATGGCAGGCCATGAGAAGCGCTCTCTCCGGTGATTACAATGCGGCGTTCGGTTTGAACGCACTCACCAATGCGACAACGTCCGACCACAACCTCGCCATAGGACCGTTTGCGCTCAATGGCAACAATCCAAACAATGTCACCATCAGCGGAAGTTACAACACCGGCGTCGGCCTGAGTGCGCTCTATAACTACACCGCCGGCAACTACAACACGGCGCTCGGCGTCGACTCCGGATATTCGCTCACAAGCGGCAGCAGCAACATCACTATCGGTTCCTTCGTGGATGTGCCAAACCCTACCGGTAACCAACAGCTCAATATCGGCAATGTGCTGTATGGTTCCAATCTGTATAACAGCGGGTCAGTCGTCTCATCCTCGCCGACACAAAACGGCAACATCGGCATCGGCACGAGCTCGCCTTATGCAAAACTTTCTTTGAGCCTCAACAACGGCGACACCGATCAAACAGCGTTCGTCATCGCGTCTTCGACCGCGAGCGCGACGACGACGCTCTTCTCGGTGAGCGCAACCGGCGCTATCACGCAAGGCGGCGGCGCGACGAGCACGTTCTCAAATGGAATTAATTTCACCGGCGGCTGCGTCACGCTCAATGGCGGCGCGTGCATCGGCGGCGGCGCAACGCTCTCCGGCGGCGTCGCCGGCATGCTCGCGGGATGGACGAGCGCCAGCACGATCGCGCCGACGAGCACGCCCACCGTCGCCAACATCATCGCCACTTCTTCGGTCGCCTCCATCTTGCCGTATGCGTCATCTACGGCATACACCATCAACAACACTTCGTCAGCCACTACCACCGGCCTTTTCCTCGCCAATCTCCAGAGCGGCACCACGACGAGCGCTCGCATGGCCTTCCTCACCAATGACGTCTCCGGCGCAGCCACCACCACAGCCATGCTTTCGTCCATCCTCCAGAAGAACTTTGCTGGCGGCAATGCCGACCTCGTATTCTCCACGTTGCAATCCGGGGCTCTCACTGAAGCAGCGCGATTCAATTCCACCGGCAACTTCGGCTTAGGTACTACAAGCCCGAATTCCGACCTCACTATCCAAGGTGGAGCGAGCGGCGATATGTTCGATATCGAAACGTCCGGTGGCTCTTCGGTAATGCACGTAACGAATGCCGGCAATGTGGGAGTGGGCACGACAAGCGCGGGTTCGCTGTTCTCCATCGGTGGCATTGTCAATTTCTCCACCGCCACCACCACTTTCTATGGCACGAACGGCAACGGCATCAATCTCACGAGCGGCTGCTTCGCGATCAATAATACGTGCGTGGGCGGCGGTGGAGGCAGTAATCCGGGCGGTACCGGCACGGAACTTCAATACAGAAGCGGCGCTTCGTCTTTTGGCGCTATCACGAGTTCGGCGTTCAATTCCACGACCGGCAACGTGGGCTTCGGTACGACCACGCCGTGGGCGAAGCTCTCGTTGAGTCTCAATAGCAACGACCCGATAAATCAATACGCATTTCTCATCGCCTCTTCCACGGCGACCGCGACGACCACGCTCTTCTCGGTCGATCGTACCGGTCTCACATCCATTGGCGATTCGAGCGGCACCGGCGACGCCACGTTGCAATTCGCCGCTGACGCAAATGCTTGGGCAGTCGGCTATGCGTCGAGCACCAAGGCATTCCAGATCGCATCATCCACCGCGCTCGGCGGCAGCAATATTTACATGAGCATTCTCAAGAACGGCCGTGTCGGATTCGGCACGAGTTCGCCGATGGCAAGCCTCTCTGTGACATCCAACGGCGCCACCGCGAGCACGTCGTACATGATGTATGTATCGACGGGCGTATCATCGTCGACTCCGGCATTTGCGGTAGCGAGTCCCAATGAGAACGGACGCGTCTATATAAATGCGACCACGACCAATCCTTTCGGCACAGGTGCCAACTCCGCCAGCTCCACGCTCATGCTCGTCGTCGGCAACGGCACTTCGGGGAAGGGCAACGTGGCCAGCTTCATATCCAATACGGGCGTCTGCTATATCAACCCTACGAACACTGCGCTCTCATGCTCATCCGATATACGGCTCAAGAAGAACATCACTTCGGTATCAGCCTCAACCTCCGCGCTTCGCAGCATACTTTCACTCGATCCGGTCATGTACAACTGGAACAAAGAAACCGATGGGAGCGCGAAGCATGGCGGCTTCATCGCACAGGACGTAGAGCAGATATTCCCGGACCTCATCCAAACAGACGACTCCGGAATGAAATCGATGAACTACGCTGGTCTCACGCCGTATCTCGCAGCTGCCATCAAGGAGCTCGACCTGCAGGTCGCGCCGCTCACGAGCGCGACGACGAGCGCAGGGGAGTTGCTCGCCTCGACATCCAGCGTCGCCACGACGACACCATGGATAGGCTCCTTCGCCACATCATCGGAAACGATAAAGAGCCCGATAGCCGGTCTCCTCGATAGCGTCATCCACGTATTCAAAGACGTCGTGTATGCCGCGACCGGCATCTTCGACAAAGTCATCGCCAAGGACCTGTACGCAGTCAATGTATTTGCCGATGAAGTGCATGCAAAAGAGAAACTTTGCGTCGGCAGCGTGTGCGTCACCGAATCGCAGTTCTTGCAAATGACGCAAGCCGCGGGAGCAGCCACTAGCCAATCGGGTGTAGCCACTAGTGGAAATCAAAATTCAACCCCCTCGCAACCCACCGCGAGTTCTTCCCCTAGTGGCGATACCCTAGTGGCTAACAACTCTACCTCGACCGACACCACCGCTCCCGTAATCACCATCAACGGCAATAACCCCGCCAACATCGACGTCGGCCAGACCTACGCCGACCTCGGCGCCACCGTTACCGACAACGTCGACCACAATCTCGGCATCCACACATGGGTCGACGGCGTCTTTGCCGATGTAGTGCAGCTCGATACCTCCGTCGCAGCCACCCACCACATCGACTACGTTGCCACCGACAATGCCGGTAACACCGCCACCTCCACCCGCACGGTCAACGTCAACGCGATAATCACGACAACATCAAGTTCGTCAACAACGACAACGACCGACGCCTCCTCAACCCCTTCCACCCCTTAATCCCATTTCTCCCCCCTTATGACCCCTTTCAAATTCTTAAATCCTAAATCCTCCTTCTTACCTCTGTTGCTTTCATTCCTCCTCCTCGCCAGCCCGCTCACCGCACTCGCCTCCATAAAAAATCAAACATTCCTCACCGCCGGCGTCACCACGTGGACCGTGCCGAATGATTGGAACAGCTATGACAATACAATTGAGCTCGTTGGGCCGGGAGGCAATGGCGCAACGGCAAATGGTAGCACCAATGCTGGCGGCGGTGGGGGAGGTGGTGCGTACGTTCAGAACAGAAATTTCACGGCAACACCGGGCGCGAGTATTACTGTTTCTATCGGCGCAGGCGGATCTCAAGCGAGTACAACCTTCCAAGGGTCTACTTTCATCGCGGCTCCTGGAATGAATGCCCCCGGGGGTGCAGTGACTGCTGGAGGTAATGGCGGCTTATCGCCAGGCACTGCGGCGACAGGAACGATAGTCTTTAAGGGGGGGAGTGGCGGAGCCGGCGGAGCAGCCGGCGCAAACGGTGGTGGTGGTGGTGGTGGTGCGGCAGGTCCATGCGGACCAGGCGGTAATGGCGGCGGTCCTGGTAGCGGCACGGGTGGAGGTGGAGGTGGAGCTTCGGATAGTGGCCCCGCAGGTGCAGTCACGGCGGGCGGTGCGACATCAACGACCCTGTGCGTTCCGGGCAGTGGTGGCGGTGGCGTCGCAGGTGGCGCAACTGCATCTACGGGCGTGTCAGCTGCAGCATCCTCCACTTCAGGCACTGAATTTAGCATCATCCTTACACTAGGGACGGGAGGCGGAGGTGGTGGTGGTGGTGGTGCCAGTACCAACGGCCAAGCGGCAGGAACTGGCGGTGGAGGCACAACATTCGGCGGAGGTGGTGGAGGCGGGGGAAGTAGAAATAACGGTGCAACGGCCACGGCAGGCGGTACGGGTGCCAATGGTCTTATCGTCATCACGTACTACGTGCCGTCGCGTGGCGTGAAGTTGTTCGGGAGATTAAATCTGTATAATGGTCGCTTGCTGATCCATCAAGCGCAGCAGAATTTTCCATGAAGTCTTACGCAGGGTGGATAATAATAGTTTGTTTTTTTGCGGCTCTCATCGGTGGCTTTTTTATTTTAAAAAATAGTTCTTCCGGCGACCCTTCCACCCCTTTTACCCTTTCCACATCTTCCGCCACTTCAACTTCTTCTACCACGACCGGATCGCGAACGGCGCCCGATGGATACAAGGAATACCGAAGCGAACAATTCGGATTCTCCATTTTGTATCCGCAGGAATTCACGCCCAAAGAATTTGTAGATCACGGGCCGGAGCTCACCGTGGTTTTTCAGGGTGGGGAAGGGCAGCCCGGTTTTCAGATTTATGCTTCGCCTATCGATGGTACGCAGATCACTCCCGAGCGCTTCAAGCGCGACGAGCCGTCGGGTGTGAGGCTGGAGCCTCATGTCGCTACAGTGGCCGGAGTACAGGCGGTAGCTTTTGAAGGCTTTGACGCCAAAATGGGCAAGACAAGCGAGTTCTGGTTCATCCACACCGCCAAGGGCGTCCCATTCCTCTACGAGGTCAGCACCTACAAAGAACTCTCCCCCTGGCTCTCCAATATCCTCCAAACCTGGCAATTCCTCTGACGATTTCTCCAATGCATCTCAAAATATTATACAACGTGCAAATCCTAGAGGCGACGCCTCTAGGATTGAACTATGGTATTGTTTGAGGCATGGCCTATAGAAGAGTTCCGTTCGCAGTGGGCGAGTGGTATCACTGCTACAGTCGTGGCATTGATAAGCGCATC
>CAZHOB010000043.1:0-9883 GCA_964534465.1 uncultured Candidatus Saccharibacteria bacterium | reverse complement strand
CGTCAATGTCCGACCACGCCTCTTTCACACGATTGGTAAGGGTTACAAAACGGTTGTACAACGCCACGGCCCACAGAGCCACGACGACGATAATTCCGCCCACAATGTAAGAAATGTTCATAAATCGATGATATCACAATCGGCTGTACGCACCATTAAATAGAGGCGGTGGTCGTAGCGGTCGATGTGGCGGTAATTTGAGTCGTGGTGGCACTCACAGGTGTCGTCGTGGCACTCGTTGGCATCGTCGTAGCGGTCGACGTGGCGTTGGTGATGAGCCAGCGGGTCGTGGTCGGTTCGGGTTCGGGACTTGGATTCGTCGGCGTCGTCGAGGGCGGCTGTTGCTGCTCCCCATTTCCACCGAAGAGATTGCTCAGGAAGCCCCCGATCATTTGTCCGAGCATTTGCCAAATGCTCGGCTGGCGATAGCCGCCCGCGCCCGGGAACATTCCCGGATTACCGAATCCGCCACCCGGATATGGAGCAGGCTGTGGACTTGGCGTAGTAGGACCGGGCGCAGGCTGCGGCTTTGGCTCCGGCGCGGGGCATGGGCCGGGATCACATGGCACATTAGGTGGCGTGACTCCCGGTTCTTTTCCGCCGCCGATACCGGTGGGAAGCGTCGGACCTGTGACACCGGTTACATCTGGTTTCTCATTCGGCTTTGTTGTCACGTCGGTGACCGGCGCTTGGCCGGTATTGCAAGGCGACACCTGTGTGGTGTTCTGGAAGCTGGAACCCATATTTTCAGGACAAGGCGGAAGCTGATCGTTCGGTGTGAATCCTTGGCCCGTGCCATTAC
The DNA here is from genome assembly GCA_964534465.1 of uncultured Candidatus Saccharibacteria bacterium. Taxonomy (GTDB): domain Bacteria; phylum Patescibacteriota; class Minisyncoccia; order Phycocordibacterales; family UBA2100; genus UBA10103. The sequence continues at coordinate 9,081 of CAZHOB010000043.1, read as the reverse complement.
CGGTACCACCCTCGCCAGTGCCACCTGTTGGTCCACCATTGCCCGTACCACCGGTCCCTCCACCGCCTCCGTTGCCAGTGCCGCCGCCATTACCGCCACCTCCGCCATTACCTCCTGCGCCTCCACCATTGCCGCCTCCACCTGCGATACCGCCGCCTCCGCCATCATTTGGAAGCACTGCCCAAACGGTGCCGACAATACCGCCGAAGATAAGAAGATCAATAGGTCTGATGGTAGAACGACTGTCGGTGATCGTCGCTTGATATGGCACCGGCACAAATGGCTTGTAAACGACCAACGCATTCGATGGATATGTGGGTGACAAGCCTCCTTGCGGTGTATACGGTCGGCCTGAAGGCTGGCTTGGCGAAGGAGCCGATGGAGGAGCGGCGCGAACGCCGAAGAACGGCAAGATCCAGTGCAGCCACGGGAAACTCGGGGCATTTTGCGGATTCACGGTGGCCGGCGGATATTGCGTGGTCGGCGTGGGTTGCGCATTGGCCCCACCGGGATTTGCGGGCGTCGTTGGCGCGGTCGGTTGCGCTCCTCCTTGGGTAGTAGCCGGAGCGTTGGGCGACTGCGGATTTTGCGGAGCTTGTGCGGTGATTACAGGTTTCTCGCCCTGCGCCGAGGCAAGCCGCGTTTGCGCATCGTTCTTTTGGGTTTGCAGCGAGGCAAGCTCGTCATTCCCTTTCGCGATCTGCGCTGCGACCGTCTTTTGGTCATTCTGCAGACTCGTTATCTGCGTCTGCGCTTTCGAAATATTCGTATCAACTTTCGCGAGTGGCTTCGCAAGTTCTCCATTCCCGACGATAGTGAGCTCCTGCGCGGCTTTCAGGAGTTGTTGTGTTTTTGTCGTCAGGTTCCCGAATGGCCCCTGCAGCCCCGCAAGCTGCATCATCCCCAAAGGAGCCGGATTACTTCTGGTCGGCAAACCCTGGAGGAGTGGGGTCGCGATCTGCTGCACATTTGCCGCATATTGCGCGAAGTTTTGCCTTTGAGCGAGCGTGAGCAGCGGATTTTTGGAAAGTTCTTGCGCGGCAGTAAGCGTCTGGTTGAGGATGGAGCGAAGAGCATTCGCATCGACGAGCGTGAGCGAGAGCGTATTTTTCACACGCGCACCCACTTGATCCGCGGCGTTATTTGCCCCCTCGATCTGACTCGCTGCATTTTCCGCCTCCGCCTTCGCCTGCTCTATCTTCGCCGCAAGCGCGTTCTTTTCGGCTGTTAGCTTGTCCAGCAGTTGCTGCGTCTTTTGGATGGCGTCGACATCGCCTCCAAGCTGCTGGTTGAGTCTCTGAAGTTGTCCGTTGGTGTCGGTTATGCGATTCCCAATGTCGGTAAGATTTTGCTCGGCTGCGGCCACATCCGGCGCTTTCGCCGTCACCACCGCCGGTGCCGGCGCCTGCCCGTCCTGCGCTACGAGCTCATGCGCTGATGTGACGGGCAGATCCAGATTGGCGACCTCGCGCGGAGAATTGCTGCGGTCCCATTCCGGTGGTGTCTGCTCGAGCGGCTTCGCTGCGTATATCGGCGTGAGGTTTTTCCAATACGCGTCATTCATCGTTCCCTGCGAGATATCTGAAAGAGCTTTTTTCACGGCGTCGACTTTTTGCTTGAGCGTCGGGTCATACAGTGCAGCGCGCTCGACCGCCGGCGCATTCTCAAAAAGAGCTGCGACGGTGTCGGCAATGTCTTCTTTAGGAAGCTTTTTGGCATAGAAACTCACAAAGCCCGTCGGTCTGCCTTCAGGCACGAAATCGCTATTGATATACATTTTCGGGAACTTGTTGCCGTAGAACCACGTACCCCACTGGGTCGGATCGATGAAGAGATCATGATTTGCATGCGAATATTCGTGGTGGAACGTACCGGCGACTTTCGCGCTGTCTTCATCACCATTGAGCCACAGAGTGCCGAGCTCTGGGAACTGCACACCATATAAGGTGAACGGAAATGCCCCCGGCTTCTGTGCTCCGGCAGTGACGGTCATCGGGATAGAATTGCGCCAAAACTCCTGCGGATATTTCGCCACTTCTCTCCTGACCATCTCGAAGACTTGTAATTCTTTTTCCGGAGAAAGCGTTGAGGGATTTTTGAGAGCGTCCCGCATTCGCTGATCAGTCGCGCCGCCGGATTGCAGCGTAACCCTGCCACTGGTAATGCTGGTGACGTCACGCGCAATATCTGCGACGCTCGTCAGTGAGTAATCCGGCTTTGCAAAGGTGGCGGTGATCGGGAGCGGGTTGACTGTCTTCGCAATAGGCGGCGTAAGCGGTTTTTGTGATACCACGAGCGGACCGTATGGCTGCATAGTCTGTGTAGCGGGCGCATTGGCGGTGACCACCGGTTTTTGCGTTTGTTGCGGCGGGATCACTGTCGCGGGGAATTGCGCCTCCTGCACATCGGCGACCGCAGGGCGCGGCTGCGGCGTGGGCACATTTTCTACTGCAGGACGGGGTGTCGGGATGGGTACATTTTGCGACTGTGTCGCCGGCGGGACGGTTTGCGTCGTCGGCAATGGCGCCTCCACATTCGGATTCGTGCGCACGAGAACGTTGGCGGTATTGGCTTCGCGCGGCGTTATCTCACCCGGCAATGAAAGACCCTTCGGAGGAAGTTGTGTCGCGGGCATCGTGAATTCATTGAGTGAGGCGACTACATTTTGAGAGAGCGTCCAGCGCGCGATGTTCATTTCATTTCGATCTTTCAACATGGACGTCGTCAGGTCGTTGAAGCGCTGGACCTCCACCGGCGCGCGGCTTCCCGCGGGCGCGAGCGAGTCTACGGAGCCTTGTGCGATATCAATGCGTCGCTGCAGATCAGCTATAAGATCTTGCCGTCTGCCCGTCACATCTTCGCCGCCGATGCTCGGATCCGAGATGGCGGACCCGAGACCTTGTTCAAGCTGCGCGATAGCGCGGTCGAGCCGGACCTGCTCATCACTCGGGAGTACCGTGATCTGTGTGGGCGGCTGCGGCTGTACGGTCGGCGCGGGTTTTACTGCAGGTGGTGAAACTGGAGCCGGCGACGGATTTGCCGGCGCATTCACGGTGCTAGGCGTCTGCGGTGTTTCAGCGATGGTTCTTGTCGGATTGCTCGGTGGTGGTGGTTTTGGCGCCGCAACTGTCACCGTTTGGGTCGGCTTGGATACACCTTCGACATCGGTCTGTGGAGGAGGTGCGGCGAAACCAAGAACGCCTCCGATCGGCGGATTCGGCGATTGCGCTGCGGCGATAGCTTGCCGCACGTCATTCGCCACATCGATCTTTGCCCCCGCAATGATGAACTTATCTTTCAGTGCATTCGCGAGCTGCTGTGGAGCACTCACGTGCTGTTTTGCAATGTACTCATGGCCGGTGATCGGGCCCACATGCGGCGCGTCGTGGGCACCGTACGGTCTGCCCAATCCGAACTGCGAACCATACTTATCTACCCATGCCCACACCTTCTGACTCGTCCCATCCAGTCCCCCGATATCGACGGCAAGCCCCGGCCCGCCGTCTTGAATACTCAGGTGATACGAACGTTCGGGCGAAGTGGCATGACCTTCTGCGGCAGGGCGGATGAATGGCCGCGCGCCGGCCGTGATGTACGGCTTCAATCCTTGCGCCTCCATGGCCTTGAACATTTCATAAAGCTTGAGTTTGAATGTGGGATCGAGTCCACCGACGACCATGTCCTGAATGCTCTTCCCCGATCGGGTTGAGGCAGCAAGGTCTTTCCAGCTGTAATCTATCAGCTCTCCTGTTTTTGGATCTTGGTCCGTGCGCGTGGTTATGCGGAAGTATCGCTGCGCATGGAAGGTGTCGATAATGCCTTGTTCCGTGATGGGCGCAGTCGGGTGCACGAAAGATTCCGGCCACCCGTCCTTTTCGACTATCTTCGCTACTTCTTTTGCGATAGCGTCGGCGATATTGAAATTCTTCGTCGGATCGAGCGCCTGATATGGCGTCGTATTGGTAAGACGGCGCAGATACAACTGCGCACCCTTTTGTGCGGGTGTTGCGCCTTGCATTTGCGCCATGAGCTGACGCGCTTGCGTTTCGGTAGAGGCGAGCTGCGTCGAAGGCTGCGGTGTGACATTGACCGGCGGCGTCCATTGCGCAATGGGGAGGTTTGCTTGGATACCTAATGTGCGCGTCGGAGCAGTTACGGTAGGGTTCGCAGCTGGCGCAGGAGTAGGCGCTTTTGCTATCGGCGCTTTGTTGATGAGTGGCGAAGGATTGCTCGCGGTGATGACCGGCGGATTTGGTGCCGGCTGAATCTGCGCAACGGCCGTGGTGCCGCCCGGCTTCATCGCGAGCGCCGTCTCTTTGCTGATCTGCGAAAACTCATGCGTGCCCGGGTATGCTTGTTTTGCAGTGAAACTCTGCGCCTGCCGGTCTTTCCAACCGGTGAAATTACCGACAGGGACATCGACTTTTGAAAGACGGACGTTGCAGGTGCCGTACCTCGCGCAGCTCCCCGCCTTGAATGCCGGACCGGTATCGTGCGAGTAGCCGATCACGTTGTGCAGCGTGTATGACTGATTATCTATCGGGCTGACATACGTGACATCGCCCATGTTGAAGAATTTGCCGTTGTTCTCCGGAGCGGTCGCGAGCGTGACGTACCACGACTTACCAGTGCGCACCTCATCGAGCGGATGCGCTACGTATTGGCCTGCGAGATCAGGCTTCGAGGTCGCGGTCGAACCTTCTACTTTGATGGTGTGCACTTTTGTGACCGTCTTTACCACTTTCTGTCCGCGCTTGTTCGTCGTCGTTACCCTACTCTTCGTGACGATCCTCTCCGGCGTAGCACCCGGGCCATAGACCGTGACACGGGCGGTAAACGGATTCAGCGCATTTACAACACCTCCTACGATCTGACCGAGCGGATTTTGCGCCACGGGCGGCATGACCTGCACCTGCGCAGCCGGCGGCACATAATGCGTCGCAGCATCAGCCGGCATCGTGGTAAATGGCACGGCAGCGACAATGAGCGGAGCTATCGGTTTCAAGAATGCGAACGAAGGAATTGACGGCTCGAGCGCGCTCGGGCGCACCGGAGATAGACTCGCGTTATTTTGCGGGACCTGCACGAGCGACGCGGGCGGCGAGAACGGAGCGCTCGGTATGACCGGCACCGGCGCAGGTTGCAGCGGCGTTTGCACCACAGGATATGGAGTATTCGAAGTGATGGTGCGCGGCTGCGGGAGAGCGGGCGGCTTCAAATTTTCAGAAGAAAGTTCGCCACCGCTCGCAGGGCTACTCATCTGCCCCGCCGCTTCTGCTATACCGAGCGCATCGCTTCTACTGACGAAACGACCTTGCGGATACTGCGGCGTCGGAGATGTCATAAATCCGTCCTGCACTTCGTGCGGCGGACTCAAAAGCTCATCCGACGGCACGCCACTCGCTTTCTCCGCGGCGAACACTGCGTCCAAATGAGTCGGCGCGGTGTACGTGGTGCCGTCGATCTTTATTGCAGGACTGACGATCCTCTCTGGTGCTGCGGGCGGCAGCGGCGAAGATGTCACCGGCGTTGTCGGTGCTGCAGGCAACGACGATGGTGGCTCTTGCACTTGCGCCGGAGGAAGCGGCTGCGATGTAACCGGCGTTACGGGATTCGGCTCCACTGGCGTGGGCTGTTCTACTTTGGGCACTTCGGGTACGATGGCGACTTCGACAGGATTCTCCGGCACTGACGGAGCGGAAAATCCGCCAGCGACCGTAAGCTGTTGTTTATTCCCATCAATGAAATAATCCTGCGTTTGCTGCCATCGGTTCGATACGCCATCCGCCGCGGCGTCATCTCCGAGATATTTCCCGACCGCGAGTGCAAGCTGTTCACCACTGGGGCCGGTATTGGTCCAGAAGCCGTTGCCGAGGGTATCAGCTTTTGCCGCGCCGGCGAGCGAGCCCGCGACATCCGCGGCGATCGTTCCCGCAGGCGAGCCAAAAAGATGTCCTGCCGAAAGATCGCTTCCCGAGACCATCACAGTGCCATCTCCCTGAATGCCGTATTCTTTTCCATCAAATATGCCGATGCTGTTGTTGCCGGCGACGACGACCGGCGCGCTAGAGCCGGTGAGCGCGCCCGCTTGTGAGGCCACGTAATTTTTGAAACTGGCCCAATCGACATCTGACATCCCCGGCGTACGAGCGACTACCACCGGTTGTCCCGGATCATGAGGTTGCGGCCCGTCGCCCGTCTCGAGCGAGCGGATCTGATCGGGGGAGGCGGTATACGGCTGCTGCGCCCCTGCAAAAGATTCGGACGTTTCTACAGAAGCAGGCGCGTATGTGCGCGATGGCTGCTCGCCCGCAAACGATCCTGAAGTCTCGACCGGCGCAGGCGCATAGGTCGGCTGCGTAAATGTTTCGCTTCCGGCAAAAGATTCGGGCGTTTCGACCGGAGCAAGCGTTACATAGCGCGGTTCTCCCGGAATATCAGCGCCGCTTTGCGAGGCAACGACCTGTCCGTCGCCATTAACGATCGCACCCGAGTTTACATCTACTGCCAGTCCCGCTCCGGCAAGACCGTAGAAGGCGTTGTTGATGAGGTTTTGAGTGTTGGACACTTGCGCTGCGTTGGCATCTGCACCCAAAAGACTCCTGGCTCCGTACGCATTGTTCAAGTCTTGTAACGCCCCCGCTTGTCCTGCCGATATTGAATCCGCAACGACCGGCGTCTCACCCAAACCGAAGAAGTTTTTTACCGACTCAAAGGCGGTCGGCTCTGGTGAGGCACTCACGAACGGTGTGCCGAACTGATCTACTTTCGGCACGAAACCTGAGGTCTCTGAAGCGACCGGCAATTGGCTCGGATCCCTGAATCCGGCGAACTGATCCATCGGATTTACCGGCCGCTCCGCGACGAGTGTCTCGAACGGTGGAGGTCTATTTTGCTGCTGCTGAGGCGTTGCATAATCGCACGGCGCTTGCGCAATGCCAGCTGCCGCCAATTGTTTCCCTCCGGCAAAGCCTGCCGCGCAGGGATTCGCACTTGGTACATTCTCAGTAGGCGCTGACTCGGGTTTCGGTGTCTCGCCGACCATGTCATACGGCTGTTCGAATGCCGCAATGCCGCCACTCGTCGGCCTGCTCGCCACGACCTCACCCGTGTCCGCTCTATATATTGAATCGACTGGCGGCGCCTCCCCTCCAAGTATCTCCGTCGGCGACAATCGTGTCATGAGACCCTGATCTTCGAGACCTTGCGCAGCGGTCTCCATCGCGTCGCGACTTGTGGTCAAGTACGGCGACTCGGGTGACATGGTTCCCGCTTCTACTTTTGCGAGGTTGCCGGAATACTGATCGAGTGCGGAATTGTAATCACGAATAACCGTGGCTTCGGCTTGCGTAGGCTGCACTTCCGGCCCAAGATCTCTCGTCATACCTGACACTTGCTCAGCACTCGGGGACACGTAGGTCGCTTCGACCGTCGGCGTTGGCTGTGGCGCTTCGGCGGGCGAGCCCACTTCTGCCGGTGTCGCTTCGACCACTCCCGGCGCAAAGTCACGCGGCACGGCACCGCCTTCGACGGCGGCGCCGTCCACTCCTGCCATTTCGTACGCACCACTCGGACTCTTTACGAGATCAAATCCTTCTGCGGTGCTCACCGTGGCGGGGCCTTCGATCGCGGCAAATTCCCGACCGGCATTTTCCACTCCGGGAAGTGCACCGCCGAGTTCGTTGAAGAACGACCCCGCGATGCGATCGGAGGCAAATGCGCCGCCTTCTGCGATGACTCTTTCGGCAAGTTGCGCGCCTCCGAGCGCGGTCACGTTGATCGCGGTATTGGCCACATCGAGTGCATATCGCGCGTAATTATCGGACGGGGTCGAGTAGAGCTGTTCACCTTGCTGTGCACCCGTTGGAGCGCCGACCACGTTCAGTCCCGAGTCGAGCGATGAGCCCGCGATGCCCGCGCCGAGCGCTATGGGATTCGCGCCGATATTCGGATACGGGTCGACGACCGCGCCAATGCCTCCGAGCACCTGCGGATCGTTCGTGAAATAACTTCCCAAATACTGCGCGACGGGCGCGCTGATGCTTGTGCCGGCAACGTTGTGATACGTTTGCGAAAGCTGGTCCAGCAGCGAAGGATTGCGGAGTGAATCGAGATACTGCTGCGTCTCGGGAGAATACTGTCCCGACATTAATTCGTTCATCCTGCCCTCCGCGATGGCGAGGTTCGTTTTTGCCTCATCGAGTGCGATCTGATTTTCGTTGGATGGTGGCAAATTATTCAAATTGTTTATCTGGCCTTGCAGGTCCCCCACTTTTGCTATCGCATCGTTGGTGGCGGCGCGCACGATCGGGTCGCTCGAAGGATTCATGAGCGCGTCGGCGACTTTGGAGCCGTAGTCCGGATTGGTGACGGTGTTTTGGAGTTGCTCCATGCGATCGGCTTGCGCCTGCGCTTGCGTTGCCTGCTGGTCGGCATAAGCCGCTCGCAAGAGATCACCGGCCCCGTCAACAACTCCCTTGTCCGCGGCAGTGGCGCGATAATCCGCCGCCTGTGATTCGTAAGTGGTCGCGAGCGATTGATTTTCAAGACGACCATCCGTCGCGGCTTGGTAGGCTTTTTCTACATTGGATGCGTTGGCCACATCGCTATAAGCAGCTTTGTAGTCCTGATAGGCCTGTTGTGCATTGTCGAAGTACGGCTGTCCATCCACGAGTGCTTGCTTCAGCGTTTCATTCGCTTGCGATATTTGACCGGTATCGCCTCGATAAGAATTGGAGTTGTCGAGCGCGCTCTGAAAAAGCGCCTTATCAGCGGCGCTCATATTTGATGGAAGCTGATAGTTTTTGCCGTCGAACTTCGCGCCCACCGCTTGCGCCGTCTGTTCCAAATTCCATTTCGCGATATCCGCATTGGTAAGCGCAAGGTCGCGCTCGAGCACCGCGTCCTCTATGTTTTTGTTGGCAGCATCGGCTTCTTGATTTGCCAGCGCGAGTTTTTCTTCCGCTATCGCCGCATTCTCCCTCGCTAAGTCATAGGAATTCGGAGCGTTCGGGTCGTACGTGGGTAGCTCTTGTCCGCCTGCGGGAGAGCCCTTGTCGGTAGTGGATTCGAGTGTCGGTG
>CAZHOB010000042.1:0-10459 GCA_964534465.1 uncultured Candidatus Saccharibacteria bacterium | reverse complement strand
GTGGATTCAGCAATTCCTTAACGGCCACGGACACGTAGTCGCAGCAAGCGGCGCAGGTTCTGCGGGTAATGAAACCAGTCACTTCGGTCCTGCGACCAAGGCGGCGGTCATGGCGTTCCAAGCACAATATGCTGCGGACATCTTGGCTCCTGTCGGTCTCACATCAGGTACCGGCAACTGGGGTCCTTCTACTCGCGCCAAGGCCAACGCGCTCTGCGCAGGCGGCAACGCCGGCACAGGCAACAACGGCGGCGGAGTCGTAACACCAGCTCCGACAGGTCCTGGTATCACCGTCTCTGCTGGCGCACAGCCTGCAAATTCCCTCGCTCCTAAGAACGCTCTTCGCGTTCCGTTCACGAACGTCACCATCACCAACAACACTGGTGCTGCAGTAACGATCAACGGAGTCGTCGTTCAGCGCACAGGACTTGCGGCAGACGCAGACTTCGCAAGCGTTGTTCTCGTTGATTCCAACGGTCTTCAGCTCGGCAACACGCAGACGCTGGATTCCAATCACATGGCAACCATCGGTGGTATGTGGACACTCGCTCCGGGTGCGACAATGACGTACACGGTCGCGGGCAACATCTCCGCTGCTCCGAATGCCGGTGAAGTTGCAAGCCTCACTGTTACGGGTGTCAACACATCCGTGGCGGTCAACGGCTCGCTTCCGATCGTAGGCGCTTCGCAGACGATCAACTCGACACTCGTTGTCGGTACTGTTACAGCAGCCGTTTCTGGTTTTGATCCGCAAGGAGCGACGACCAAGAACCTCGGCTCGACTGGAGTTAAGTTCACAGGAGTCCGCTTCACAGCTGGCTCGGCTGAGGACCTCAAGCTCCTCTCCATCCGCTGGCGCATCAACGGCTCCGCTTCAGCAAGCGATCTCTCCAATGTGGTTACCATCGTAAATGGCACATCATATCCGGCGACTCTCTCTGCTGACGGACGCTACTTCCAGACCGTGTTCCCTGGTGGTGTAACTATCGCCAAGGGCTTCTCGGCTGACGTATACACTCAAGGTGACGTGACCGGCAGCAATGCTTCCGGCCGCGTCGTCGAACTCGACATTGACAAGACATCTGATGTCTACTTTGTCGGTCAGACATACGGCTTCGGCATCGCGATGGGTTACAACTCTACAGGCACTGTCTCTACGGCTTCCACGCACGGAACGACATACGCCTCGAGTGGCAACCCTGTATTCCAGGGTTCTACGGTAACCATCCAAGGTGGTACGGTAACGACCATCCAGAACGCCACTTCGATCGCTTCACAGAATATCGCTGTGAGCGTCCCGAACACTGTTCTCGGTGGATTCACTACCAACTTCGCGGGTGAACCGGTCACCATCTCGGGCATCAACTTCACTGTCTCCACGTCTACGGCTGCTGGCGTAAGCTATGTGCCGCTCACAGGAGTCACGATCGTTGATCAAAACGGTGCAGTAGTCGCCGGTCCTGTGGACATGGTGGCCGCTGCCAACGCTTCCAACGGTACTACCGGTGGAAACAACATCTTCTTCGGTAATTCGATCACCTTCCCTGTCGGGTCTCGCACCTACACCATCAAGGGTAAGGTATGGTCGGGTGCTGCCAATGGTTCGACGATCAAGTTCACCACAGTTCCGTCAAGCGGTTGGGCAAGCCCGACTGGCCAGACGACTGGTAACTCGGTCACGATCTCTACAGGCACCTTCGACATGAGCACGATGACAGTGCAGTCGGCGTCACTTGCTATCACAGCAGGAACATCGCCGGCAGCGCAAAATGTCGTTGTTGGTTCACAGAATCTCGTGATGGGCACTATCCAGCTTGATGCTTCGGCGTCGGGTGAGGATGTAAAGCTCTCAAGCCTTCAGGCTTCGACGACTGGTACCATCTCGATGAGCAAGCTTAGCGGTTGTCAGCTCTGGGACGGAGCCACGGCTCTTACCACAGGCACCAACGTGATCAACTCGGTTTCGGCCGGTCAGAACACGTTTACCTTCGACAACTCGCTCACCATTGCCAAGGGCACGGTGAAGACACTTAGCGTCAGCTGTAACCTCGCCTCGGGTTCATACACGGGCACGTTCGGCTGGGGCGTCAACTCGACCGGCTTCACTGCCACAGGCATCGGAGCTGTCTCGAGCAACACTGTCACACCGACAGTTACGAGTGGCGTCAGCGGAATCCAGACGGTTTCTGCAGGTGCTACAGTAGCTGTATCAGTTGACTCTTCCTCTCCGTCCTACTCGGTAGTCGCAGCAGGAGGCACGGGCGTAACGGCTGGTGTGATCAAGGTCCGCTCTTCCAATGAGGCATTCACGCTTCAGAAGCTCGGCTTGAAGCTCACCAACGGTACCTACGGTGTCACTTCCACCGGTGCTGGCGGTTCTCCGTCATCCGGCGCAGGCGATGTCATGACCGTATGGCTCTACAACGGAGCTACACTTCTCGGCACAGCGACCTTCACGGGCTCGTCTCAGACGGCGACGTCTACGTTCTCCGGTGCTGGTCTTGCTGTAGCACGCGATACTGATGTCTTGATCACCGTCAAGGCTGATCTCGCAAGCATCGGTGTTAGCGGCAGCGCTGGTATCGGTAACCTTCTCACCGTCGATCCTAATAACTTCGAAGGTGTAGGTACTCAATCCGGCACGACTGTCCGAGGCAATGGTTCTGGCTCGGTAGCGGGTCTGCGACTCTTCAAGTCGTACCCGACACTCTCGCTCGACACCTTGTCTTCATCTGGTGTAGCGGACGGACGCCTCTTGCACTTCAAGGTCACGGCAAATGCTGCCGGCCCTGTAAGCATCAGCTCCCTCCACTTCACGATCTCGACTTCGTCGGCAACAGTCTCCAACGTTCAGTTGTTCGCGTTCACTGATTCGAGCTACTCACAAGCGGCTCCGGGTCAGGGATCTGGCGGCCAAGTGGGCAACACGCTTCCAGGCACGATATCTGACGCCGTGTTCACACCCACGACTCCGCTCGTAGTATCTGGCAGCGCTAACTACTACTTCGAGCTTCGCGCTTCAGTAGCAGGCACAGCCTCCACATACTCCGTCGTGTCGAAACTGCTCGGAGACAGTGCGTATCCGACAACTCTGACATCGGGCTTCAACGTAGGCACCTCGACAGGGTTGATCGCGACGACTACAGGCAACTTCATCTGGGCGGGCAACTCAACGAGTACGCCTGTCGCAGGAGATGTTGACTGGGCCAACGGCTACAGCCTCCCTGGCTTGCCGTCATCGGGCATCATCCAGACTCGTTCCAACTAATCTAGTTGCAACGACTCTCAGACTTGCGGCGACAACGTAAGCAGCAAAAACCCCTCCGAAAGGAGGGGTTTTTGCGTTGTTACATTTCACGTTAATCCCTTTTTGCCCATTTCTCTCCATTGATGTATCCTTGCGCAATGGAGACGGACAGCTTTTCAGCTAATCAAAAAGCCGCGATTGGTATCGTTGCACTACTTTTCATAGTTGGCGGGATGTACTTGTTTTGGAATAGCTCAAGTCTCCAAACTGACACTGCTGCAACAACGACGCAGCAGATCTCCACTACTACGTTGGTCGTCAGCACGCCGCATGGCACTTATACGCTAGAGCAGCTGCCGGAGAAGCCGCGCGCGGGCGTCGTTGCCCCTAATTTCAAGGCACCTATCAGTTTTTCAAGCTCCACTGATGCGGAGGTGCAAGCGGCGCTCAATGCCAAGTTCGTGCAGCTGCAAGCGGCAATAAGCAAGGACAAAACGGATTTCAATGCGTGGATCGCACTTGGTGGTATTTACAAAATGGGCGGGGATTACGCGCGAGCGGCGACCATCTGGGAATATGTGTCCAAAGCTTGGCCGATGAATGCAGTGTCCTACGGCAATCTCGGCGATATGTACATGAATTTCACTCATGACTACAAAAAGGCCGAGACAGCATATCTGACAGAGATAAAAAATAATCCCGACCACATTTCTGCATATATCAATGTGTTCGATCTGTACACTTCAGGCCTTTATACGCCATCGGCAAATGCAGGGGAGCAAGTCCTTATAAAAGGCGTGCTGGCGAATCCGAAGTCCATCGAACTCCACATGGCCCTTGCTCGTTATTACAAGAGTCTCGGCAAGACGGCAGAAGCGAGAGGGCAATATGACCTCTCGTATTCTTTGGCCAAAGAACAAAATCAGACTGCACTCGTAGACCAGATTGCCGCAGAAGAGGCCGGCCTTACACAATGACTTTGCGCGATATTACGCGGAATAGTTCGGTGTGGGTGATGTGTTTCTTTTTTATTGCCGGCTATCTGACCAGTCTTGGTCTATCGTCGCTCGTCGGTCCTGATGCCAGGGCGGCAGTGCAGGTCGAACCGAGCCTGCGGGAGACAGGAAAATACGAATACACCGCGCCCCTTTTATTGTGTCCCACGTACGAGAGCACCGACCTTACGGAATCAGCTTCTCTCAAATCAGGTGTCCAAAATATCGTGGATTCAGCGATCTCCAAAGGCAGTGCCTCCAACGTGTCCGTGTACATTCGCGGATTCAGGGGCAAGTGGGTGGGCATCAACGAGAACGAAACATTTGTGCCGGCTTCTCTGCTCAAAGTGCCCCTCCTCATAGCATATTTCAAGGAAGCTGAGGGCGACCCGACAATACTTAAGCGCGTAGTTACATACGACGGTTCATTCGACGACAATCAAGCGGAGGAATTTCGCGGCGCGTCCGATATCAAACCGGGGAGCTACACCATACTTCAGTTGCTCACCTCGATGATAGAAAATTCCGACAACAACGCGTCCAAACTTCTCGATGCCAACATCGACCCCCGCGTGCTCGCTTCGGTTTACACCGACCTTGGCCTGCAAATTCCGACTTCTGACAAACCCCAAGTGCAGGTGATATCCGCCAAACAGTACTCGTATTTTTTCAGAATTCTGTACAATTCCACGTACTTGACCCCCGAGTATTCCGAAAAAGCGCTCCAAATGCTGGTCGTCGCTGATTTTCCTCAGGGAATCGAAGCGACCGTGCCCAAGGGAACAGACGTGGCCAACAAATTCGGCGAGCGTACCGTATATACGCCGCAGGGCGACGTCACAGAACGCGACCTGCACGATTGTGGCATTGTCTACGCGAAGTCAGGACCGTATGTGCTCTGCATAATGACCAAGGGCAAGAATTTCAATGACCTCATAAACGTCATGCAGTCGATAGGGAAGTTTGTGTACAATGAGGGCACCCAAATATCGCAGTAGCGGTATAATTGGGGTATGCAACAGGCCGTAGGGTCTTTCTTCCAGTATCTGGCGGGTTTTCTTTTTTTCATTTCACTCAGCTTTGGGCTGACGTACGTGGTCAGCACCTATTCCAACGCCCGCACCGCACAGCAGGCCGCCGCGGCCGCCACAGCCCTAATGCTCCAGCAAAAGCAGTTCTAGGTGCATTAAATAGCGCCGACTCACTGAAGAGGGCGGCGCTAAGGGTGATCTAGCTTAGGAGATCGATCTCCAGAGCTACAAATTACACCACACCCAAATCCTAGAGGCGTCGCCTCTAGGATTTAATCGTGGTCAAATAATAACGACATCGTATGCCGTTATTTCCGTGAGCGATTGACTTTGAAAGGTTATTTGATACATTCATCGCACAGGACTAGAGACAGTGGGTACCCGAAAGGGTTTCATGCCATAGGCGCCTACCGAGGTCGTACTCGTCCTGTTAATAGCCAACAACCATTTTTGGTATGGCAAAAACAAAAGCAGAAAAGGCAGTCATCATCAACAAGCTCGAGAACGCCATGAAAAGCGGTGCGTCGTCCGTATTCGTGCACTTTACGAAAGTTACCGTCAAGGACGAGTCGGCCATGCGCCGCGCGCTCCGTGGCGAAGGCGTTTCGTATTTTGTCGCAAAAAAGACCCTCATCCGTCGTGCACTCTCGCAGCTTGGCCACAAGCACGATGACCTGCCGCTCGAGGGGGAAGTGGCGCTCGCTAGCGGTGGCAATGACTCCACGGCAGCAGCGCGCCTCGTGTACGATTTTGCCAAGAAACTCACCGACAAACTCTCGATCGTTGGCGGTATTTTCGAGGGCAAGATCATGTCGCAGGCGGCGATGACGGAGATAGCGACTATCCCGCCGATGGATACGCTCCGCGCTATGTTTGCGCAGGTGATCAATTCGCCGCGCCAGCGTTTCGCGGTCGTACTCAGCGAAGTCGCGAAGAAAAAGGCTTAGAAATTAAGGAGCGCAGCGACTATAATTTCTTGCCCCGCCCAAATTTTCAGAAAATTTAGGCGGGTAAGATTTAGTAATTCGCTTCGCTCATAACTAAATCTAATATGACTCAAGACCAGATAATCGAAGCAGTGGAGAAAATGACAGTCGTGGAACTCAACACGCTCGTGAAAGCGATCGAAGAGAAGTGGGGAGTGTCCGCAGCAGCGGTAGCAGTGGCCGGACCGGCCGCCGGTGGCGCAGCAGCGGAAGAGAAGACAGAATTCAATGTCGAGCTCACCTCGATGGGCGATCAGAAGATCGCGGTCATCAAGGTGGTCAAGGAAGCGCTCGCCCTCGGTCTCGCGGAAGCGAAGACCTTGGTAGAGAGCGCTCCGGCAATGCTCAAGACCGATGTGAAGAAAGAGCAGGCCGAAGAGTGGAAGAAGAAGATAGAGGCAGCCGGCGGCAAAGTAACTTTGAAATAATATTTCAAAGTTACTCCGCCGGATGTGGGAGGGGGTCGGGGAACGGGAGTTCCCCGTGTCGGTGAGCAGGTCGCAGACCGATGAGAACCGAGGGTTCT
Organism: uncultured Candidatus Saccharibacteria bacterium; assembly: GCA_964534465.1. Taxonomy (GTDB): domain Bacteria; phylum Patescibacteriota; class Minisyncoccia; order Phycocordibacterales; family UBA2100; genus UBA10103. The sequence goes on along the minus strand of CAZHOB010000042.1, from coordinate 3,674 downwards.
CATGGAGGAGCTTGCGACGACGGCCGGTGGCAAGGTTACTTTGAAGTAGCAGCCTACGGTTTTTCAGCAAAAGCCCCCTCGAGGGGGCTTTTGCATGTGATAGAATCCACCTACTATGACGACAGACTTCCTAGGAAATTTTGTCGGAAATCCGGCGAGGGCCAAAGTGCTCCGCCTTTTCTTGTTCAATCACACCACCAGCTTCACGCTTTCGTATGCCGCGCGGAGAGTCGGTGTATCGCCCAAGGTGCTAACCAAGGAACTTCGGGTATTGGAAAACCTCGGGCTCGTGAAAAAGAGGATCTCCAAAATGGCGGCCAGCGTGGCGAAGAAAAAGGGCAAGGCCAAGGCAGAGTGGGCATGGATAGTCGATACCAATTTTCGGCACTACGAGGCGCTCTCCAGATTCATCCACGAGGTCTCACCGGTGCGGTACGACAACATCATGAATGCGCTCAAGCGCTCGGGTAAACTGGTCACGGTCATTCTTTCGGGCAGCTTCCTCGGCGACCCCAGCCGACCAGCGGACATCATAGTGGCTGCCGACAACCTCAACGAACGCCGCCTCGAATCGGCCGTGCGAGGCCTCGAGCCATCATTGGGAAGGGAAATACGCTACGCGGCCTTTACCGCCCCTGAATTCCGCTACCGGCTGACCATTCAGGACCGGCTCATCCGCGACACGCTAGATTACCCCCACTTGGTATTGTTGGATAAAACGCGACTTTTGTAATATTTGGCTCTGTTAAGCCATTTTGAATATCCACACGGGGCCCAAAAAGCCCCGTTTTTGGTCGAAACTGTTGCTATGATTTACCTATAACGGGTCGAACCAATTATTAGCCTTTATCAGTCTATTTTTCTCGAAAATATGATAGTTACACAATCCGCGAACGTCATCCAAAGCTCGTTCGCAGACCTGTGGTTTACGGTGGTGCAGTACTTGCCCGCCATATTGGCCGCGGTCATCGTGTTTGTGATCGGTTGGATAATCGGTACGATCCTCTACCGCGTTGTTGTTGAGGTCGCCAAGGTCTTGCGCATCGATGATGCGATGAAGGCTGCGGGACTCGACGATGCAGCAAAAGCTGCGGGTTTCAAGCTCGACGTGGGTAGCTTCCTCGGCACGCTCGTCATGTGGTTCGTAGTGATCGTCTTCTTGGTCGCGTCGCTCGACATCCTCGGTCTCAATCGTGTCACGATATTCCTCCAGCAAGTGGTATTGCTCTACTTGCCGCAGGTCATCGTAGCGGTCCTCATTCTGATCATCGCGGCAGTTGTCGCCGAGGTCGTGAAGGGACTCGTAAGCGGTTCTGCCAAGGCGGTCGGCGCTCATGGCGCAAATCTCGCCGGAGCGGTGGCCAAGTGGGCCATCTGGCTCTTCGCCATCCTCGCAGCTCTCAACCAGCTCGGGGTCGCGACGGAATTCGTCCAGACGCTCTTCACCGGCCTCGTGGTTGCGCTTGCTCTTGCATTCGGTCTTGCGTTTGGTCTCGGTGGCAAAGAAGCCGCAGCCCAGACGATAGCCCGCGTGCGCTCGGAGATCGCTCATCATCACGACTAAGCAGGTTTTGTGCGGAATTGCAGCGGGCCGCCCCTTCGGGGCGGCCCGCTGCTTTCGGTCTACGACCGCTTCGCTGCACCGAAAAAAAAGATGCAATTTGGTACACTGTGTTGATGCAAGCCGTAATACTCGCAGCCGGTCGCGGCACCCGCATGGGCGAGCTCACCAGAGACAGGCCGAAACCGATGGTAGAGCTCGCCGGCAAAACCCTCATCGAATACAAACTCGATGCTTTGCCCGCAGATATCGATCGGGTCATCATCGTCTATGGCTATCTCGGCCACCTCATCAAAGAGCGCTTCGGCGACAAGCATAAAGGAAAAAAACTCATCTACGTGGAGCAAACGGAGCTCAACGGCACGATGGGCGCATTGCGCTGCGCGCAGCCGTACCTGAAAGATCGATTTTTGGTGATGATGAGCGACGATCTCTATGCGATCGAAGACGTGCATCGTATGGCACATATCGAAAAGGGATGGGCGGTCTTGGTGCAGGAAATGGGCGAGATGGCGGCGGCGGCCTCAGTGCAGATCGATGCCGAAGGAACGGTCACGGAAATCATAGAAGGAAGCTTCGGTCGCCAGCCGGGACTCGCAAATACGAATATGTTCGTACTCGACAAGCGCATATTCGATGCGCATTTGGTGCACAAGGCGCCGGGCTCGCCGGAGCTCGGTTTGCCGCAGACCGCCGTGGCTGCGGCGCAAGAATTCGACATTCCGCTGCGCGTCGTAATGACAACGCGGTGGTTCCAGATCACAAATCCGCACGATATCCATGTAGCCGAGAAAATGATGGAACTGCACGTGCCGAACGCGCCGCACGTATGAGCGCCCTCGCGCATCTCGCCCAACTCGCAGTCTTCGCATTTTGTCTCCACATCATCTGGGAGCGAGCGCACGTGCATTTGTACAAAGATTACGAAGGTTTGAGTGGCCGATTGCCCATCACGCTTTGGGCCGCGATAGGCGATGTGCTCTACACACTCGGCGCCGTGCTGCTCATCGCACTTCTCAAAAATAATTTCGATTGGATACCGAGCGCGACGCTCTCGGATTTCGTCGCTCTCTCGATAGTCGGCCTCGTGATCGCGCTGTATGTCGAGTATCGCGCATTCGTTTTGCGACGCTGGGCTTACACTTCCGCGATGCCGCTCATCCCCGTGCTCAAAGTGGGCCTTTCTCCCATATTGGAGATGGTCGTATTGTTGCCCCTTTCTGTCGGAGTTGTGGCCTCTTTGAGCCATATTTCAGGCATTTAATGTGCAGCAGATGAAAAATTTGACATCTATAGAGCGGTCGCATATACTCCTCTCTACATATGGTAATCGCGATTAGTCGAAAGAAGTGGCAAGTGTAGCCAGTCTCACGACTGCCTACCCGAGCCGCTTACAAGCGGCTTTTTTCGTGAAAATCATGTGTTGCTCGTTGAAAACTGAAGAACGACAAAAATAAATCAAACCCAGCTCCACTTTTGCAAGTTGAGCGCGGTGACTTTTGAGATGCCGAACGCATGCGTTTGGTTCATCGAAGTTACCACAGTTCGAAATGCAAAAGTGGGGCTGGGGAATCAACAACGTTCCATTTCGGTTCTCCGTGTACGAAAGTGCACGAAGGTCTTTCCGAAATGGAATGCAGGAAGTTCGTGAACTTCATTGAGGAAATGGAGAAAGTGAAATGTGCAGCGCCGCAGGATTTGTCTCAGCCTATATGGGGGCAGGTTTCGTCGTCGGGGTACTGGCGACGTCAATGTTCGTTTTACTGTTTGCCCCAAAGGACAAGGGTTCAAAAGAAAAAACGTAGGTTTGTCTGGCACAATAAAGCGCGGCTGGTCGCGAATAACCAGCCCTCAATGAAGTTCACGAACTAAAAAACATCAAGCAAAGTAGGTTGCCGTACCTATTCAAAAAAACGGAAAGGTCCACACCTTTTCAAAAAGTGGGAAAACAAAGTCGCATGTCTCTCTTGTAGGGGATGTGCGCGACCCCGTAAAGGACGAAAAATCGCTTCGCGATCTCGTCCCACGGGGTAAATACGCGGTTCTTAGAATTCCTAGCGGGAGTTCTGAGTAAGGGCGTGTGGTGGATGCCTTGACTGAAGAAGGCGATGAA
>CAZHOB010000041.1:0-10837 GCA_964534465.1 uncultured Candidatus Saccharibacteria bacterium | reverse complement strand
GTCGCTCGCGTGATACGTGATGATGTGCGCGCCTTGGCGCGAGAGATTGTCTTTGAGCTTTTGCACGGCGCGTTCGTTGCCCGGAATGACGGAAGAGGAGAGGACTACGGTATCGGTCGGCTGCAAGCGGATGTATTTGTGCGTTTTGTTGCCGATGCGTGCGAGCGAAGCGAATTCATCGCCCTGCGCTCCGGTGGCCAGAATAATTAATTTTTCCGGCGGATACTGTGTGATGTTCTCTACGGCGACCACGGTGTCGTCTTTGTATTTGATGAGGCCGAGCTCGCGGGCGATCTCGATATTAGTGCGCATAGAGCGACCGTCGATGACGACTTTCTTGCTGTAATCTTCGGCAAATCGTACGACGCGTATTAATCGTTCCAAATGCGAGGCGAACATTGCGACGATGAGACGGCCGCGCGAGTCTCGGATTATTTTTTCGAGCGTTTTGTAGACATTGACCTCGGGAATGGACCAGCCCGGCTGCCAGACATTGGTGCTATCCATGAGGAGCGCGAGGACTTTGCGCTGATGGAAAATGCCGAATTCACGCTTTTCTTCGTCGGATGGTTCACCATCCACGTGGTTCAGCTTGATGTCGCCGGTAAATACGACGTCGCCCCACGGCGTCTCGATGATGATACCCATGCTGTCGGGGACGGTATGCGTAACGCCGAAGAATCGGATGGTGGCATTGCCGAGCTTAATGACCTCATCTTTTTCCACTTCGCGGATGACGACCGGCGTCGTTTGCTGGAATTCCTCCTGACGCTTCTGGATCATTTTGCCGGTGAGGCGGCGCGTGTAGATGGCGGGATTGCCGATGCGATCAATGACATAGGGGATGCCGCCGATGTGATCGAGGTGGCCGTGCGAGATGAGCAAGCCGCGAATCATGTGGCGGCGCTCTTCGAGGTAGCCGGTGTTGGGCAAGATGTAATCGATGCCCGGCGTGTCGTCTTCGCTGAAGGCGAAGCCGCAATCGAGAATGAAAATATCGCCGCGGAATTCGATCGCTGTCATGTTGCGGCCGATCTCCTCGACGCCGCCGAGCGGAATGATGCGTATCGTATCTTCGGCTGCCGGCGGTATTGGAGCTCCCGCGGGCTTCGGACGCGTGGGTGCCTGATGCTCTACGCGCGATTTACCGCGGCGCGGATGTCGTGGCGGGCCGAAAGAGCGGCGCGCGGGGCGCGGCCCTCCCGGGCGCGCGGGACCCTGCCGGTCAGGCCGGTCGCCTTCCCGACGGGGCCGCGCAGCGGGGCGCGCCCCGCCTTGGCGGGGCGGGCCTTGGAACTGATTATTATTTTGATCTGGATACATACTGAATTATTTAATGTTCGCAAAAATGTCCCACACGCGCTCGGTATCGGTATACCACTGATACGCGTTGAGGAACCTCTCTGCCGGCGTCGTGAGGGCGCCAAGTTCAATACCGTGAACTGATATAGGTACTATATAGATAAATTCGGGTGCGTACAAGAAGACGGCGGGATCGTCCTTGTCGACGAGCGATGCGAATTGCGCGTAGAGCTTCTCGCGATTTTTTGGCTCCGGCGACGAGCGTGCCTGAGCGAGGGCGGTATCGGCCTTGCTGTTGGCATACATTGCGAGGTTGAGCCCCGGATCGTTGCGTTGGCTCGAGTGCCAGAAGGCGAAAAGATCGCCTTCGCGTCCGACCACTTCGCCAAAGAGTATCGCATCGTACGCGCGCGGACGTATCACATTGGTATTCAATTCCGAGAGCGGATACACCTGCACCTGTGCCTCGATGCCGGCGGCATGCCACGCAGCCACCAGTGCGTGCGCCGTGGCCACGAGCTCCGGTTCATCGGCCGTCGCAAGCGTAAAGGTGAGCGAAGTGACAGCCTTGCCTTTGCCTTTTTGCCAGAGGCCCGATGCCTGATCAAAGCTCCAGCCGCCGTGCGAGAGTATCGCGCGCGCATTTTCGGTACGTGTGCCACTCGTAGATGAACCCATGCTTTGTGCGAGGCCAATCGCTTTGTTGTGAAGTACCCCCGGCGGTATCGGGCCATCGAGCGGGATGCCATAGCCGCCGAGCACTTGGTCAACAATAGCTTTTTTGTCGACGGCAGCGCTGAGGGCCGCGCGCACGCTTGCGTCGGCAAGTACCGGTGCATGTGTTTGGTTGAAGAAGACGCCGAAGGTGCGTGGCAGCGGCGCTCGATACGTACTCACACCGGCACGCGTTACGAGATGCAGGTCGGAAGGCGAGACACCCGCGAGCGCGGAAATTTCTCCGGAGTTGAACGCCTTTATCATATCAGCATCATTGGAATAGAAGAGGAACGTGATGTCTTCGAGGTATGCAGGACCCAGCGCGAATTGTGGGAACGGTTCGAGGTTGTAGCTCGTGGCGCTGCCGGTCGAATCCGTCGCCATTTTCGCTAAGCGGTACGGCCCGCTTCCCACCGGATGCGTATTGATCGGCGAGAAAGGGAATTCTTCGGCGGAAATGTCCTGCCAGAGGTGCTTGGGGATGATGCCGAGCGTCGTGTCGTAGATGAACGGCGCGTAGGGTTTCGGCAACTTGAATACGACAGTGTAATCATCGGGAGCGGACGCAACGACTCCTTCCCAATCCGCGCGGTGGGGACTTTTTATTTCGGGACTTTGTATCGTTTGCACCGTAAAGACGACGTCCTCCGAAGTGAGAGGTGCGCCGTCGTGGAATGTAAGGTCGTGTTTGAGCGTAAATGTATAGGTGGTGCCGTCGTCGGAGATGGTGTATGAGTCTGCGAGATCGGGAATGAGCGAACCACTCTGCTGCGCCCGCATAAGACCGGAGAAAACGAGTGCCGTGAGATCTTGATCGGGTTGTGAAAGCGTGAGCACGGGATTGATGAATCGTGCCGGCCCGACTTCACCCTCCACGATCGAGCCGCCGCGCGTCGGTATGGTCGTCGTTACATACGAGGTGGCGTTGACAAAGAGCACGAGTGCGCTGAGTGCGAGCACGAAAGTGAGGCCGTACAGAACAAGACGCTCGCTCGGGGTGAAAGCGCGGAGTAATTCTTCGAGCCGCTGGAGCCATGGAATGGCGCGCTGCCGGAGTAGTTTCTTTTTGAGGTCGTCGGTAGCTGAATTTTCAGGAACGTCGGACGGTTGTGGACGTAAATCTAGATCCATGCGCTCAGCGCAGTGCGCAGCCCAAGATGGGGACGCAGAGAATTAATTAATAACAAGGTTGGCCAACGCAGACAGTGCAAACAGTATACCAAGGATAATCGTGGTGTAGAAGAGCGTCTTTTCCAATCCGCGTCGGGTGTGGAAGCCCGAAGAGAAGTTGTCTGCGCCGAATGCGCCGCCGAGGCTCGCACCCGTGCGTTGCATCAAAATAGACACGATTATAAGCGCGGAAATGATGACCTGCGCCAAGGGCAATACGTTGTGGAGCGATGCCATGTGGGGGCACTATACCATCTAAAAAATTAAATACAAATGCTTTCTATTATGAAAAAGTTTGCGGCGGCTCCGACATTAGTCGAGAGCCGCCGGGGTTAACCCAGCCCTATCCGAGTCGGGCGGGCTGATATCTGAGCAGCTCAGCGAACTTGTTGAACGTGGCAAACATTGCTAACGCTCCCAAAGCTGTCGTGAGCCAGCCAACAGTAGGAAGCCACAGGCCATTGGCATGCGCATCGCACAACACAATGACTCCGAGCAACAGAAGAATGGGACCAGTGAATCGCAGCATCGGATCCTCCTTAGATTACCGCTTAGATAATTATGCCTTTTAAAGATATGAATGTCAAGCTTGACCCTCATACCTATTTTAGCGTATATTTCAGCCACGTTGCGGTCGACTCAGGTTAGCTGCAAAACCAATTTATTAACCTTTTAAGCCACATTTAGATATGCAAAAGAAAGCAGAAACAAAGAGTTCGTCCAAGGTCAATTTCGAGCCGGTCGGCGACAGGGTGCTCGTGAAGCCGGCGGCGGCCGATGAAAAGAAATCAGCCGGCGGTTTTATTATTCCCGACACGGCGCACAAGGAAAAGCCGGAGATAGGCACCATCGTCGCGGTGGGCAAAGGCAAGCGCAATGAAAAGGGCGAGCGCGTGCCGATGCAGCTCCACGTGGGGCAGAAGGTGATGTTCTCCAAATACGGCTTTGACGAAGTCAAACTCGGCGAAGAGGAGTATTACGTAATTACTGAATCCAACATCCTCGGTATCTTCTCGAAATAAACTATTTACTATTTTCTATTAACTATTTACTGAATTCCTATGGCAAAACAAGTAATTTTTGATGAACAGGTGCGCGCAGCGCTCAAGCGGGGCGTCGATATCGTCGCGGGTGCAGTTCGCGTCACGCTCGGCCCCAAGGGTCGCAACGTCGCGCTCGCCAAATCGTGGGGTGGTCCGACCATTACGAATGACGGCGTTTCCATCGCAAAAGAGATCGAGCTCGCCGACAAATTTGAAAATATGGGAGCGGCCATCGTGAAAGAGGTCGCCACGAAAACGAACGACAAAGCCGGCGATGGTACGACCACGGCGGTAGTACTCACGCAGGCCATCGTTACCGAAGGCTTGAAACGCACAGCGCTCGGTGCCAATGCGATGATGGTGCGCCGCGGCATCGAAGCAGCGGCCAAAGATGCAGTCGATGAACTCAAGAAAATGGCGCGCGAGATCAAGGGCAAGAACGACATTCGCCAAGTGGCCACCATTTCCGCGGAGAGCGAAGAGCTCGGCGAGACTATCGCAGATACCGTAGAAAAAGTGGGCAAGGACGGCGTCGTTACCGTAGAGGAATCGCAGTCCATCGGCATCGAATCCGAATACGTGGAGGGTATGGAGTTCGACAAGGGATATGTCTCCGCGTACCTCATCACCAACGCCGAGCGTATGGAAGCCGAAGTGAAAGACGCACCCATCCTCATCACCGACAAAAAGATATCCACGGTCAAGGAAATTCTTCCGTTGCTCGAAAAAGTAGCGCACTCGGGCAAGAAAGAGCTCGTCATCATCGCCGACGATGTGGATGGTGAAGCGCTCGCGACCATCATCATCAATAGATTGAAGGGCGTGTTCAACGTGCTCGCGGTCAAGGCGCCGGGCTACGGCGATCGCAAGAAAGAAATACTTGCTGATATCGCGACGACCGTCGGAGCGACCGTCATTACCGAAGACCTCGGGTTGAGCCTCGAAAAAGCGGAGCTGGGTCAGCTCGGCCGCGCGCAGCGCGTAGTCGCTACCAAGGACAACACTGTCGTCGTCGGCGGAAAGGGCAAGAAGAGCGACATCGATGCTCGCGTCGCGCAGCTTCGCAAGCAACTCGAGAAGACTGACTCGAAATTCGACAAAGAAAAGCTCGAGGAACGCATCGCCAAGCTCACGGGTGGCGTCGCGGTCATTCGCGTGGGTGCTGCTACAGAGACGGAAATGAAATATTTGAAAGATAAGATAGAAGACGCCGTGAATGCCACGAAAGCCGCTATCGCCGAAGGCATCGTGCCGGGAGGCGGCGCAGCACTAGCAAAAGTTTCCGACAAACTCGCCAAAAAAGTGAAATCGGATTCTCACGACGAATACACCATCGGCTATCGCATTCTCTTGAGTGCGCTCAACGCGCCGCTGCTCCAGATCGCCATGAATGCGGGACGCGAAGATGCAGCAGTCATCTTGCGCGATGTGGTCAAGCACGGCGGGTCATTCGGATTCAACGCAGCCGCTGAAGGCGACGCCATCATTGTGGATATGTACGACGCGGGCATCATTGATCCGGTCAAAGTAACGCGCTCGTGCGTAGAAAATTCCGCTTCGGCTGCGGCAGTGCTCCTCACTACAGAAGCAGCTGTGGCTGATATTCCTGAAGATAAAAAAGCATCGCCTATGGGCGGTGGCATGGGAGGGGGAATGGGTGAAGACATGTAATAGGGTTGTTTGAAAGCCCTGCCTGCCGGCAGGCAGGCTCCGCTCGCGGACGGCAGGAAAAATGACTCTCACACGATCCCGTAAAACTCGCCCGCGTTCATACCGTGGCGGCAGTTCGCCATGCTTGGGGTTAGAGTCAAAAATGTAACGCACGGTTGTGCTCATACAGTTACGGTCTCGTGCGAGAGATCATTTTTCCTGCCGCCCCGACTCGCTACCGCCTGCCTGCCGGCAGGCAGGTCCAACGGTTTCAAACAAACCCACTCGCTTTTTGCAGGTAGATAGGTAGACTGCCGGATAGTAAAAGGAGTACCAAAAATGGGAACGATATTTGCTGCGCTTCTCGCCGGCACTATCGCGAGTGCGCAGGCGTACGCCGCGCCGACGCTTCGTCTGATAGAGGTGAAGGGTCTTCTGCCGCACGGCAGGCACGTGGAAGTGTTCATACCGTGCAGAAAGCCGGAGCGGGTCGTCCTCTACTTTTTTGGCGACGACACCGAAGTTGCGAAGGGGTACATGAGGAAGGCCGACCAGATCAAAGACCAGTTTGAGGGGCACTGCGTGGCTCTCATTACGCCTGATATCGGACATCACCCGGGGAGTCATAGCCACACCTTCATTACAAAAGAGGGTAAGCCCAAGGTGGATGTGCTCTCGCCGGTATATGAGGATATTAGTCGTTGGGTCGGTATCGAACTCTCGAAACTGCCGCTCGTCGCCGTGTGTTTCAGTGGTGGATGTCCGCACATGCGCGATTTTTTGCAAAGCGGACGCGGCGATACGCAGTTCGATCTCGAGGGTGGCGCCATCGTACTTCTCGGCGGGCACTATGGCGACCTCAAACCTGTTCTTGAAAAATACAGTGCGCCAATCGTGAGTATCAGCACTGCCGACGATACGCCGAAGAACAAAGAACGGCTCGCAGAGAGATTCGGCAAGTCGATCCTCGAGCTCGATGACATGAAAGCGCTGCGAAGGGGAGATAAAGTGTTCATCAATATCCCGCGCGAGCACATTCATTTCACGATGCCCGCGGACGGGTATGTCCGAAGGGTGTTGGACCTCACCAAGAGGTGAATCCACATAGCGGCCTCTCTTATGAGGCCGCTTACTTTTTTACTGATACTATGGGGATATTATGCGTGCGGAAAAGTTCGGGGTCGTATGGTTGGCGTTGGCCGCATTGATCGCCGTTGCCCCGTTTATTTCCAATGCCGATCCTGTGATCACCTGCATGCCGTGGCAGCAGACCAAGTGCGGATGCCATCAGAAAGAAGACCCGCAGACCGGTCAGTGCAAACAAGACGCCAATACCTACGGCTGCCCGTGCCTCGATGTAACCAATGGCTATCCGACTCCCGGTACATGTATCTCTCCAAAAACAGATCCGCCCAATCCGCACTGTCTTGGCTCCGGCCAGCAGACCAAGCCCGAAGACAAAAAAGGCGAAGGCGGTAAGCCGCCCGAGATGCCGAAGCCGCCCGAGAGCAAAGACAGTCCTCCACCACCCTCAGGTAGCGGCAGCGGGCAAGAGGCAACCTCCACTTTTGGCGAAAACGGATTTCCTTCATCTGGCTCCGGCGCGAGTTCTTCCGGCATTTTTGGAGACGGCGGCAGCGGTTTCGGAGACGGCGGCAGCGGTTTCCGATTCGGAGGCGGAGAGTCTTCTTCGCTTGAACAGCAAGACCTGACGACCTGCATGCTGCAACACAGCGCACAGGAGTGCGTGCAATTCATCCTCGGCAGCACCACAAGTATTTCATCTATCGGCAGCGCAGACATTCTGGCGCTTCTGCGCGGGATCGCCGGAAGCCCATTTGAAAATGGCGGACTCTGGACCAACATCGCGGGCCTTCTTGGCACGAGCACTGCAGCAGCGCTGCAAAACGGTGGCGTGCAGCTCGGATTGCCGCTCTGGTTGAGCGGTACGCACAATCTCGAACAGCTCCGCGGTGTCAGCGAAGCGGCACAGCAGATGAACGAAGGTGGCATCAATGTAAGCGCCGAAGGTGACAATGGTCAGATCAGCCAGAATGAGAATGAGAATCAGAATGACATTGAAAGTGTCGGCCAAAGCGGAGGCCCCGCAGTGTACATCGATGACAGCGGCCATCTCATCGTTCGCGGGGTAGACCGCGGCACCTCGACGCCGGAATTGATCGCCGTGGTCCGCGAGGAAATGCAGCGTGAATTTGAGCAGCACCAAAGCCAATCCGGATTGTATCCATTCACATCCACCTTCGGTGAGCCGAATTCGACGGAGCAGCAAGAAAATCCCGGCGCGATAGAATCCATACGCAATGCCATCGCGGCGATAGTGCAAGCGATCGGTTCGTTGGTGTCGGGTTCGCATTAATCTTGTTTGAACGGCGTCTCTCGCGGGGCAGTTCTCTTTGGGGTCGCTATCTGCGCCTGCTGGCGCAGCGCTCGGTCTCGGCGCCGTCGCGCCTGCGAAGACCCCAAAGAAAACTGCCCCTGCTCGTTTCCGCTCAACATTTCAAACAAGTTCACGAACGTTCTCTCGTCTCCACAGTTCACACATTTTTGCGCCGAAATCAGCCCTTTGGGCTGATAAAATTACATATACAACTAATATGTGCGTTTCCCGCACTGCGTTTTTTGCTGTAGCGATATTCGTGGTGCTTTCTTTCGCTCCGATAGTTTCTCACGCTTCCGGCACGTCGGCGGATTATCAGTGCAGTCCGTTCGACAAACGATGTCCCTGCGGAAAGGAATATAATCCCGAACACGACACAGACTCGAGCAAGCCCATGTGCATAGACGGCAAAAACATGCACGACTGCACCTGTCAGGATAGTTTCGTGATAGGTAAATGCACCGCGGACACCCATTGCCAAGGTGAGGAATGTTTTGGCGACAAAGGCTGGGCGCCTTGCTCGCAAACCAAACCTCAATCCAGTCCGCCTGCAGGTTCGGGAGGAACACCAACGGGCGATCAAACGGCAACGCCTCCGGCAGGCTCGGGTGGGCAACCACCAACGGATACGGGCGCAACTCCATCAAGCGATCAAACTCCGCCTGCCGATCAGACTTCGGGTACGGGCGGACAAAGTCCCGGCGCGGCGGGTTCGTCGCTCGGCTCGTTGTTTGATCAATCCGTTTCCGGCGGCGAAGCTCAGGCATCGCAACCCGAATCAGGTTCTCCCGCAGATCGCGTCAATGATGCGTTCGGTGCATTGTTGAATCCAGGCGGCACCCCATCGGAAGGGGCTCCAGTACCGTCCGGCCCAGAAGGCGGTCTGCCGCCGACGCAACCACCGGGGGGCTCGTCTTCCGACCAGCCCGTCATCGAAGCGGCGCAAAATGGTACGCCGATGGAACCAGGCACCACGGGATTCAATCAACAGCCGGCGGAACAGCCGCAGAGTTGGTCGGACTATTTGAAGAGCGCGTACGACACGGCTGCGGCCGATCTTCAGGGGGCGTACACGGCAACGAAGGATTTCGTGAACAACACATTTTTTGGAGAAGGAACGCCCGGATCCGAGCCGCCGGCATCTTTTGCGGACAGATTTAGCGGAGAGACAAATACTCCGTCCCCCACTGAACCTTTTCCAGGCTCTTCCAATTACGGCGGTCCGCCGCCTTCCGAAGCAGCACCGGCCGGAAGCGGTGAATCGCGCACTGCCGAATCACAGATTCCTCTTCCCGGCGAGCCCGCGCCGCTCGCGCAGGAATTGCAGGCGAATGGCTTTCCGTCCAACGAACCGCAAATGACTCCTGCGGAAGTGCAGGCTGCACAAGACGCGCAGCTAGCAGCGAGGCAAGCGCAAGCACCGCCTGAACAACCTGCGACGTGGAGCGACCTCATCCAAGGTGCAGTGCAGCAACTTTTTCCTTCGACCGTTTCCGATACGTACGCGCCCGCGCCCGTGGAGACCGCCGAATCTTTTGCCGGTCCGCAGGATAATTTTTCGGATAGATGGGCGCTCGATCCGCTCTCAAGCGCGATCCCGCAAACAGAGCTTCCTGCGCCACTTTCTCCCGAATTGCAAGCGGACACATCATTCAATGGCCGGTGGGCTGACATGAATTTGGAGCAAAACGGCCTTGCGCAAGGAATTCCTCCGAGCCAGGTGCCGACCGAAATAGCCAATCAAGTGCCCATCGCTCCGACCGAAGCATTGCCTGTCGAATTACAAGTGCCGCCTCCGGGTGAGCCGGCGGGATTGGCCAGTGCTCTCCAACCCGACCCGCGATTCGATGCGCAGTGGGCCACATCGGGCGGACAATTTGATCAACTTGCAAACGCGATACCGCAGACAGAAGTAGCGGCGGGGCTGCCGGAAGAGCTGCAAGCACTGCCGACGTTCGATGAAAAATGGGCAGGTACCGGTGGTCAATTCGATCAGTACGCCAACGCCATCCCGCAGACGGAAGCGCCGGCTGGATTGCCGTCGGAGCTGCAAGCATCCGAGACGGGCACCGGAGGAAATCAGACGCCTCCGCAATTCGCGGACAATCAACAGGGTCCGACGATGAACGACGCGGGCCCGAATCCTCCACAAGCTCCTGCAAACGATGCAACGGAGAAGCCGTGGTATCAGCGGGCATGGGACTCTACCGTTTCCTACGTTACCGGTGCGACGCAACAATCAGGCGCCGGTGAAGGTGTACCGCTCGAAGCCCCAAACCAGATAGCATACGGACCGGAAGAACAAATGTCTGCCGGCACGCTGCAGCAGATGCAAGACCAGTCGGTATCTCCGGCAGTGCAGCAATTCCAAGGACCGGAGCAGCCGGGTTATTGGGAACAAGTCGCGAATATGGGAGGCGGAGAGGGACCCACCTTCGCGGGCCCCGGCGAAGTGGCCGTGGGCCCGGAGGAAACGCTTGGTTCTACGCCCGAATCAGTAGCACTCGCTCAAAGCGAGGCCGAGGTAATGCTAAAAATGCTTCCCCTGTCGGCAACG
>CAZHOB010000040.1:0-11426 GCA_964534465.1 uncultured Candidatus Saccharibacteria bacterium | reverse complement strand
AGCGATCCTCGAGGAACATCGGAAGCGGTTTCCCGGAAGTGTTCCTGTTCTTTGATCTTCCAACAACAAAGCCGCCGCGCCTGCGGGCGCGGCGGCTTGAACTTTTTTAATATTCCTGTTAAAGTGCCCCGCACATGTTGAAGATACGAATGCAACGAACGGGGCGCATCAATATGCCCTCCTACCGCCTTATCGTGGTGGAGCATACCGAGCCCGCCAAGACCGGCAAATACGTCGAGAAGCTCGGCACGTACGACCCCCACACCAAAGTGCGCAATTTGAATACCGATCGCATCCGCTACTGGATGGGGAAGGGCGCACAGCCCTCCGGCACCGTGCACAACATGCTCGTGACCATCGGCGTCCTCAATGAGAAAAAGGTCAACAAAAATCCGAAGACGAATCTCAAGAAAGAAGAGGTTCCCGCACCCGCCGCCGCTGAAAGCTCCGGCGAGGCAAAGGAAGAGAAGAAGGCTGACGTGTCCGCCGAAGCCTCGGCGAAGGAGGAATAGCTGGACTTTTTTCAAACTTTAAGTATAGTTTTGACGGCGTTAGAGTGCATCTTATGATGGCGGTCAGACTCGGGGGCAGTACAGGGCACCTCCACCATGAGCCGTTCAGACCTGATCGGTCTCTACTTAAACGGAGAGATTGAGCCCTCCGCGAGGTTGGCTTGTCCGAACGGTTCTTGATGGGGGTGAAACAGGTTCGATGTCACTTGTTCTTTTTCAAAAAAGTTTCAACGCCTTCACCATGGGCACTGCGCGGAGTAGTAACCGGGCGCGATGCGGTAGAAATACTGGCAACGGCTTAGGTACTATTCTCGCAGTGTCCTTGATGGGGGCGAAATTGTTCAACGATGGAGAGTAGCTCAACCGGCAGAGCAGCTGATTGTTAATCAGTTGGTTCTCGGTTCGAGTCCAGCCTCTCCGGCCACGTTGGCGTCCTTTTGGCGGATCGGACTGGCTTAGTGTGTCATTCGAGAAAGTTGGAAAGATCGACGGCACGCGTCGTGATCCGGCTGATCGGGCACAGCGGTGTAACAGCCGTTCGGTCTGATGACCGCTGAAGGGGCCGTCCTGTATCAAACAGGGCGGCCTTTTTCTTTGACTCGCAATTCCTTTTTTCATATAGTGGGGCCAGTACCCATTACAAGATAGAACGAAAATCATGGAAAGAGATCAGCAGTTTTTGGAGTACGTCGTGAAGGCATTGGTGGACAATCCGGATGACGTCAAAATTAATCGCAGAACGGATGATATGGGCGTGCTTCTCACGCTCTCGGTCAATAAGGACGATATGGGCAAGGTCATCGGCCGCTCGGGCGCTACTGCCAAGGCCATCCGCACCGTGCTGCGCGTGGTGGGCATGAAAAACGACGCACGCGTCAACCTCAAAATAGAAGAGCCTGAGGGCAGCGAACGCGGCGCGGCAGTGGGCGCTAGCCCCGATCAACCGTATGTGCGCGACACCTCGGTGGATGATGTCATCAACGACTTGAAAGGCAACGCGTAGGATCAAGAATAAGGAATAAAGAATAAAAGCAAAGCGGCCGCGCCCTTGGGGCGCGGCCGCTTGCGTTTGTGAATAATCGTTGTATTGTTTTGCCCAGCCATTCGAGGAACATGACCATGAGATACCGAGGAAAATCCAAGATCAAATACGAGCACGGCATGATCCAAGGTCTGCGCTCGTTCCTGGAAAGGATCGAGAATTGGGATGAGATCAAAAGCATCATCCCCGGCCGTAGCAACCGTACCCGCGGCAATCAGCCGCAGATCAAGCTCAACGTGCAATATCCCGTGCGCGACGGTCTCAAATGCATCGCGCGCTCCGGCAGGGCAGCACAAGAAGTGTTTTTCGTGACCGGCAATGCCGCAGAACTCCAAAAGAAACTCGAAGCTCTTTGAGCAAAGGAGGGCTCTCATGATACGAACGATGCTCGGCGCCATTCTTCTCGTTGTCGTGCTCGGCCAAGTCGCACATACGTTCGAAGAGGGGTATGAAGACAGGAACACGTGTGCCGCGAAGAGGTTCGAATATGCGACTCGGCTCACTGCCTGCAATGCGGGGGTCATGCGCTTTGAGAAACGGAACGCGCTCTTTCCGGAAAGTGCGTACGGTGTCATCGAGGCCCTCCGTTTGTGCGAAGCATATGTCGCGCGGGCGCGTTTGTATCGGGACAACTCGCGGCCCGAAGAAGCGATGAATGATCTCGACAAAGCCGTCGCATTGAGGGTCGGCAGCATCGACGCTCTCGACGAGCGAGCGTCGCTTGCCATGGAGCTCGGTCAACTTGGGAAGGCAAAAAAGGACCTCGACAAGTCTCTGGCGATGAGAGCCGATTTCTTCCAAGTGCACTTGCTGCTCGGACAGTACTTCGAGCTAACAGGTGAGAAAGATAAAGCTGTCGCCGAATACGAGACCGTCTTGCGTCTGTATTCACCCCACGAACTCGCGAGCGACCGACTCCAAAAGCTCAAGCATCAATGACTCCCCGCCTCACAAAGGCGGGTTTTCTTTTTGCGCACTCGCCCACCAAAAATCCCGCGCGCGGGATTTTGAATTACCAGATTCTGTTTTTTATGTTACGTTGCGCACAGTTCTTATAGAGTGAATCCGTGGAGGAAGTCAAATGTCCGAAGCGCTGAAAGGGCAGGTCGAAGCGTGGGCCTCTTTGTTCAAGAAGCTCGGAATGGAAGTTCCAGCCAACAAAAAGGGCGCCAGCTTAGTTATTGGAGGTCGCAAAGGAGTGTATCTTCCGCCGCGACCAGAAAAGGACATGCAGCTCGTTATCGTGCCGCAGAGCGTTGGCATCGACCAACTCTGCGAATTATTCAAGGCGTCGCTCAACAAGTACGGTGTCGCCGGAGCAATTGCCCCTGTCATACGTGGCGAAGCCGGATCCAAAGTGTCCACGACCATACAGCTCTCGGACATGATCGCCCACAACGATCGTTGCTCCGAACTCGTCACGTATGCGTATTGGTTCAAAAGGCACATCGTGATCGATGACGCAGGTGCAGCGTTTGCCCGCAGCTTTGACAGCCGCATGACGCTCGCCGAAGCTTTTTGGTACCACCTACTCCTCATCGAAGAGTATGGCGAAAAGTATTTCGATCTGAATTACGCCGATTGGCAGGAATGTCGCGGCACACGCCGCAGGAGCCAAACGGGCCGGGAAAGTTATGCAGCGCTCCGCTGGGACATTCAGGACATCAAGGTTTGTCTCGATTGGTGCGATTAACCCCATTGACCCGCCCCACAAAGGCGGGTTTTCTTTTTGATGCACTTGGTGTAGTGTTTCGGCAGAAAAACCAAGGAGGCGCTCATGCGTCGGATAATGGTGCTTGCACTCGTTATGGCCTGCTCGCTTGGAGCCGCCAACGCGCTCGACGGCAACTATCATGAATTCGTCAAAAAATGCGAAGGCGAGATATGGGTTGCGTCCAATGAGAGGATCGAAGCGTGCAACGAATGGATCGCATCGGCCTCACGGGATGCGGCTGAACATGGGCCGGAAAATCAGATGTACGTGTGGCTCTTAAGTTCGGCGTTTCAGCACTTGGCGCACGTATATACCATGCGGGGCAATATGGACCTCGCACTGGAGAACCTCCAGCAGGCACTCAATGTGAGTCCGAGTCACTGGCCGTCATACAGCTTTCGCGGCCAGCTGTATCAGGGAATGCAAAAATACGACCTTGCGATCCATGACTTTGAAAATGTCGTAAGGATAGTCCCTGATGAAGTAGACGCGCACTATCGCCTCGGTGTCATTTACGAAATTCGAAGGGAATTCGACAAGGCCATCGAGCACTATCGTATCTTCGTCAAGCTCGACCCGACCGCCGAAGTGACGCGCAAACGGCTTCATGATATGGAGCGAATTCAAAAGGAAATTCAACAGGATCGGAAATGATCTTTGTTAGCCCGCCCCACAAAGGCGGGTTTTCTTTTGGAAGAAATGATGTAATGTGGCGGCAGGCAATCTTACAGAAGGAACCTTACGATGAGCTACTGGCGCTTCCACCTCGGCATCATCTGGAGGCTGGTCCTCTTTGCATTTCTATTGAGCCTTTTCGGTGCGTTCGATATGGCGCGCTCGCAAGAGAACAGGCTCATGGACATCGTCGAGGTCGATCACCTGCAGCGTGTTTGCGCGGCGGAGCTGCGTGATTACGCAATGCAGCTCGCAGCCTGCAATACCGTTATCGACCTTACGGAGAAGGGTGAAAACCGTCGCGCTTCGTTCGATGAGCCGACGAAAGAGCTCTATATGAGCCGTCTGTATCGCACTCGCGCGCTCATGTATTTCCGGTACGCGAAGCCCAATGAAGGTTTTAAGGACCTGCTTAAGGCAATGGAGGCTGCACCTGGTGACGCGGAAAATTATGTCGAGCGAGGGTGGCAGGTTTCTCAGCACGGTTACTATAGGCTTGCGGAGATCGACTACAAAAAAGCCCTTACGCTGAAGCCGGATCATATGATGGCGCATTGGCGACTCGCTCGCGCGTATGACTTCATGGGGGACAAGGCAAAGGCCGTGTGGGAATACGAAAAGTACCTCACGCTATACACGCACGAACAAAAAGTCGCCCGTGAGCGAATCGAGTTGCTCTCCAAGCAGCCGGATTGATTCCTAACCCGCCCCACAAAGGCGGGTTTTTCTTTTTGGCACATTTGATGTAGGCTGGGCAGCAGTTCCACAAGGAGAAAATGAAATGCGTGCGATTATCGCGATCCTCGGATTTGTACTACTTTCATCTACCGTGCAGGCAACTGAATCGTTTCCTCGTGTCGATGTTTGTGTGGGGCACATATACGCATCGCTCGAAGGTAGGGTGAAAGTATGTGCCGCTATCGCCAGCAAGCTTGAGAACACAGACGTTGCCGACCCAGTGGCATATATGCAGAAGATCTCGACTCTTTTCACTGTGTATGATCATCTCATCTCGGCTTGTAAGCTGCTCAAAGAGGATCTCAAACAGGACGAATTTATTCCGTTCGAATGCGAGATACTTCCCGAAAATGCGCACAGGTGGCGATCCACCAAACCCGCCAATTAGAGCGGGTTTCTTTTTGCCTATTTAAAAAAGAACGCCGCGGATAGTCCGTGGCGTTTGTCTAACACCTGTCTTTGCATTTGCTTGCGAGCTTGGCGAACCCAAGAAATAAGAGCGCAAAGAGCGCCCACGAACCCGCTAAAACCGCGAGTGCTACGGGCCATTGGTGGTCCGCATTTTCGTAATTCGAAGAGATCACAAACGTGACTATAAGAGCGAGTACAAAACTCACGGTCGCGAGCGAGGTCCAGCCCATCACTTTGTATGCGTTCATCACGTCCTCCTGTGCTGCGTTGAATTAAACCAGTTTAATACCGCGTGTCCAATTCTCTTAACGTTTAACATAGTGGTAAAACGCGAAAGAAAATAAAGCCCAGGAGCCAACTAAGAGCAAAAATATCCAGTAGGGCCATTGTGCCAGATCCTTGTATCCAGAGGCGGAACACGTTGAGAGCGTGATCATCAAGGCCGGGCCTGAGGCCACTGCAAAGAGGGCAAGCCATCCGAGCCATCTATTCATCGAGACGCCTCCTGTGCTGCGTTGAATTAAACCAGTTTAATACCGCATGTCCAAACCACTTTTTGAAAAGAAAAACGCCGCGGCTTGCCGCAGCGTTTGACGTGTTACTTCGGAGACCGCCATTTTGTTTTAAGCCTGCCGACCGTTGCCTCCATGCAGGCAACAATGGTTACCAGGATCATCATCAATACGATCTGTGCCACAACCCATCCTTCGGTAAGACCAAGCAGGAGCGCCATCGCGGGCCATGTGACAAGCAGGACCGTGAGCAGATGTGGTAAGCCAAATGCATAGGAGATCGTCAGCGCTACTGGTAGCGATATCACAAGCGTGATCACGACGAAAACAGCGTTCCAAAACAACCGCGTGCCGATTCGATCTCTATTCATGTATGCCCCTCAGAGCTGGCGTCTTCCGTTTTTCCGACCGATTGGAATTAAACATATAACATGATAGATTGTCAACCATGCTTCACTTTCATATCGTCACTCTCTTTCCTGAATCCATCGAGCCATATTTGAAGGCCTCGATCATCGGCCGCGCTCAGGCGGCGAAGAAGATACAAATTACTTTTTATGACCCCAAGAAATTCACCCGCGACAAGTATGGTCGCGTAGACCGCCGCCCCTACGGCGGCGGGCCGGGCATGGTGCTCGAGCCGGACGGCGTGCTGCGCGCCGCCACAAAGGCGGTAGGGAATCGGAAAGATGTTGAAGTCATCTTTTTCTCCACCGACGGCAAACAGTTTGACGAAAAGATGGCAATGAGTTTTGGTTGTGCAAGCTTAGCTTTCACAATCAAAAAACGAAAGACCTCAAAAGACAAACATATCGTTTTGATATGCGGACACTACGAGGGGATAGATGCGCGTGTGCAGAAAATATTGAAAGCCAAGAAAGTGTCGATGGGCCCGTATGTTTTGACCGGTGGCGAATTGCCGGCGGCGACCGTTATCGATGCCGTTACGCGTTTCGTCCCCGGAGTTTTGGGCAAAGCCGAATCCCTCGAAGCATCACGTGTCTCGAGCCCCGAAGTCTACACGCGCCCCGAAGTGCTCGTATGGAAAGGTAAAAAGTACCACGTGCCCAAGGTCTTGCTCTCCGGCAATCACGCCAAGATACATGAGTGGAAGCGTAAAAAACGCGTCGTTTGACAAAATAAAAAAACGATGTTATGTCTGATGCAGAGAGGAAAGTCCAGCCTCAAAGGAGAGTGAAAAGTGAACATCGATGTCGCGAAGTATCGCAATAAACAAGGGTCACTGTCCGGTTATGGTCACCGGATGATCGGTCAAGCCATCCAGAGAATCGCCAATGAACGCAAGCTCGCCGTTCACGAAGTGTTTGCTTCGCTCATTCTCGCGAAGCTCAGTGAGGCCCCTCATCCGGAGCGTCTCACGCCGCAAGAGCTCATTTGGACGGCGTGCCAGTGCGGACCGGAAACGAGCCACAACTACACTGATGCAATTGTTCTTTTGTACCGAGCAATGAACCTGACTCCTCAGACGGCCGCCAAGCAGCTCTGGCAGCTCTTCAAAAAGGCCGACGTTGAGATCGAGAGCCACCTGAACCGACCTTCGTTCTACGACGCGGAGTTTTATCTCGGCCTCAAGCGCGGAACACTCTTCGACCCGCGCGATTGGATCAGGTAGAACTTCGTCCGATCTGAGGATCACTCAAATCCGTAGGACTCTTGTTGCGGGGAAAACTGACCTTGTGGGATGAGCAAATTGACTCGCTCGTCAAAGTGGGTGAAGTTCCTCTCAAATAAATATCGGCGCCGCGGCATTTCGTCGCGGCGCTATTCTTTTGCCTCGCCCTTTTACTCATCTATTCTCACGAAGTTCTCACATGGAAAGGCAAAAAATATCGTGTGCCCAAAGTATTGCTCTCCGGCAATCACGCCAAGATCAATGAATGGAAGAACAAGAGACAATTAAGTAGTTGACTCATTACCAAAGACGTGGTAATGAATATGTCAGGAAGCAAAGGAGCGCAGCATGTCAGAGAACGTAAACCATCCCGAATTGCGGGAAGGTGAGGTTTTTCTAACGAATCTTGTCGGGCCCATGCCCGCAAGTATGCATCTGTATCTGACGACTGGCCGTCTCATCTACGTTGACTGCAGCAAATGGAAGACCGTGCGTCGCGGTGAAATAGCGTATAACTGGAAGGGTCGACCTCTTTCTGTTCATGTGTATCCGGTCTTCATCACTCGCAAAGAACTGGAAGAATCCAGCGTCGATGCCGATGACCCGTTCGGCTACTTGCGGGCAGAGAAATATCTGCGGCGCTCGGATTAGTGGGGAACATCGTCGTTTTCTACGTCAGCGTGTTCTTGATCCCGTGGTAATAAAAACTGAAGCGGCGCGATAATATCAAACCGCTTTTTGTTTTGGATGAGAACTGTCCAAAAAGAAAAGTCGTTAAGGCGAACCTTAACGACTCGAGATCATTTCTTATACTTCCAGAGTTCGACCGCGGCGAACATGGACATGAAGAAAAACCCGATAGCGGCCCATGCCAGCACGCTAAAGAAAATAAAGAGCGAGACATCACTACCGGTTGAAACGGGGTGATCGTACACGAACATCGATATCCCATTGACCCACGTGCGGGGCCATAGGACGGTCGAGATGATCGCCCCGAAGGCAGCGAGATAGATCGCAGCTAATTTGCTCATGTGAGCTCCTCTGCTTGGCTGTTGGCTGCGGACACGGTACAACAAATGCGATTCGTGTGGAATTGACAAGCAGGACAGTAGTTGTACAGTAGAAAACGGATTTGTTCTGTGGCGCAGTGCTGCAGAAGTCCAAAAGCCTAGGAGGGCTTGATGGTGGTTCGAGATTTTTTTGATGGACAACTGCGCGAAAAGCGCAAGTCTGATGGCGTCGTTTGCTCTCGGGAGTGGCGCAAGACCAAGGAGAGCAATTGGCGTGAATTTGAAGGCAAGGTGCCAAGGGACTTGGTGACCTGTGCCAAGTACAAGGTCGTCGACGGCAAGGCCGTTCGCGTCAATGGCGGTTGACCCGACCGCAAGGGAGGCCCAGCGATCCAGCTGGGCCTTTTCACCCCTTCATCTGTTCTTCAGGCCCCTGCCTGCCGGCAGGCAGGCTTGACAGAGCAATTTCGATGAGTATACTGTCTCGACATTTGCTCCTAGGCCGATTGAGTTGCGGACGCCGCTTTTGAGTAAAAAGAAAGTTTGGACAGAAGTTTTCTTTTTATAAAAATTCTAATAGTTTCAGATACCAGACACCTCGTGCCTCGGTATCCGCTGTTGTTATGGCAAAAGCAAAAGCCCGTCCGCAGAAGTATTTCGGAAAGTTCCGCGAGCCGCTCGTGAAGCTTCCGAGCCTCGTCGAATCGCAGATCGAATCCTTCCGTCAATTCGTGGAGGGTGGCGCGGAGCGCGTCTTCAAAGAATTTTCTCCGATCGGCGATCATTCCAATAAGAAATTCGAGCTCAAGCTCGTGAAATTCACCTTCGGCGATCTGCGCTGGGACGAACACTATGCCAAAAAGACGATGCGTACCTACGAAGCGCCGCTTTCGATGATCGTCCGTCTCAAGAACAAGACGACCGGCGAAGAGAAAGAGCAGGAGATATTCCTCGCTGATTTTCCGTGGATGACAGCGCACGGCACGTTCATCATTAATGGAGTGGAGCGCATCGTCGTGCCGCAGCTCGCGCGCTCGTATGGTGTCTTTTTCGAAGGCGTGCCCTACAAAGGCAAGAATTATTTTGCCGCCAAGATCATTCCGGCCCGCGGCGTGTGGATCGAGATAGAGTCCGATGCCGACGGCGCTGTGTACGTGAAGATAGATAGAAAGCGCCGCTTTCCTGTCACGGCACTCCTGCGCGTATTCGGACTCAAGACCGACAAAGACATGCAAGCTGCATTTGCGAAGACGGCCGCTCGCGATTCCGTCGCGATGACGCTGACGCACGATCATGCCAAGACGACCGAAGAGGCGTATGTGGAGATATACCGCCGATTGCGCGATGGTGATATTGCCACGCCCGAGAGCGCGCGCAATCACGTCGAGTCCATTCTTTCCGCCGAGCGCTACGATTTCTCGCGCGTCGGTCGTTTTCA
This sequence comes from uncultured Candidatus Saccharibacteria bacterium, assembly GCA_964534465.1. GTDB lineage: Bacteria > Patescibacteriota > Minisyncoccia > Phycocordibacterales > UBA2100 > UBA10103. The sequence continues at coordinate 1,741 of CAZHOB010000040.1, read as the reverse complement.
TTTCAATCGCCGCTTCAAGCTTGGTATCAAGGAAGCCGATCTTATTAAGGCCACGCTTACACAAGAAGACCTCGTACGCATCGTGACGCACATCGCGGAATTGAATGCTGATCCGCATGCTCAAGCGGATGATATCGATCACCTCGGTTTTCGCCGCGTACGTTTTGCCGGAGAATTGCTCGAGCAGCGCATGCGCGTGGGCCTTTCGCGCATGAAGCGCAACATCCAGGATCGTATGGCGATGGTGGATGCTGAAACGATCTTGCCTGTCACGCTCGTCAATCCGCGCCCGTTCCAAGCCGCCATCCGCGAATTCTTCACCACCGACCAGTTGTCTCAATTGATGCAGCAATACAACACACTCGATGAGATAGAACACCTCCGCACACTTTCTACACTCGGTCGCGGCGGTCTCACATCTGAGCGCGCTGGCCTCGAAGTGCGCGACGTACACTCCTCGCACTACGGCCGCGTGTGTCCTATTCACACGCCAGAAGGTAAGAACATCGGTCTCGTGCTCCACATGTCTCTCTATGCCCGCCCCAATGAATTCGGCATCATTGAAACGCCATACGCCAAGGTGGAGAAGGGCGTCATCACTAAAGATATCGTGTACATGAACGCGCTCGAGGAAGAGCAATACGCGATAGCGCACGCCGCGACGGGTCGCGACGACAACGGCAAGCTTGTAGAAAAATTCATCGAGGTACGTAAAGAGGGTGCACCCACGATAGTGAAGCGCGAGGACGTGGATTTCATGGAGGTGGCGACCAATCAGCCGTTCTCCGTGGCCACGTCGCTCATTCCATTCGTGGAAAACGACGACGCCAACCGCGCGCTCATGGGTAGTAACATGCAAAAACAAGCCGTGCCGCTCATCGTGCCCGATGCGCCCGTCGTATCGACAGGCGTCGAAGGCATGGCTGCGCGCGATTCCGGCCGCCTCGTTCTCGCCGAAGACGCGGGCGAGGTCACATACGCCGACGCACAAATGATCAAAGTAAAGAATGGCGACGGCAAGACCAAGGAATATCCGCTCGTGAATTTCTCCCGCACCAACGGCTTCACGACTTTCCACCAGCGCCCCGCAGTTTCTCCCGGCGAAAATGTAAAGAAAGGTGGTTTGCTCGCCGACACATCCACATCCGTCGGCGGCCAGATGGCCATCGGTCAAAATGTCCGCGTGGCGTTCTTACCGTGGTTCGGTGCCAATTACGAAGACGCCATCGTCATTTCTGAAAAATTGGCCAAGGAAGCGCGCTTCACATCCGTACACATGGAGGAATTCGTCTGTGTGGTGCGCGACACGAAGCTCGGGCCCGAGGTCACGACCCACGACATCCCCAATGTTTCCGAATTCAAACTCCGCAATCTCGATGAGGACGGCATTGTGCGCATCGGCGCGGAAGTCCGCCCGGGCGACATCTTGGTGGGTAAAGTTACACCCAAAGGTGAGACACAGCTCACACCTGAAGAGCGCCTCTTGCATGCGATCTTCGGCGAGAAAGCGAAAGACGTGAAAGACACGTCGTTGCGCATGGAAGGCGGCAAGCGCGGTCGCGTCATCGGCGTCAAAGTTTTCTCACGCGAGACAGGCGATCAGCTGGAGAGCGGCGTCATCAAGCGCGTACACGTGGAGGTCGCGCAGCTGCGCACCATCTCGGTGGGCGACAAGCTCGCGGGCCGTCACGGCAACAAGGGCGTTATTTCCCGCGTGCTTCCCGAAGAGGACATGCCATTC
>CAZHOB010000039.1:0-11876 GCA_964534465.1 uncultured Candidatus Saccharibacteria bacterium | reverse complement strand
AGGCAGCTTGGCAGCCGAGTGCGTTGGCCAAGAACGTGAGCGGTGAAGAGATGGTCGCGCTCGTAATAGAGCCACCTGCGCCCGCGAGCAATCCACCAAGCGTCGTGCTACCTGTGCCGCCGAAGTTGACCGCGAGGGTTGATGTTCCACTTACGATGCCCGTGGCGCTCGTGACAAGAAGAGCATTTTGAATATTAGAGACGGTGAGGTTGCTTGTAGAGGCGGTGCCTAAATATGCTGTGCCGCTCACGGTGAGCTGCGTTGTCGATGCCTGCGTAGCATTGAATTGTCCGGCGACAGTCGAGGAACCTTGCACGATAAGACCGCTCAAGAGTGTTTGCAATTGCTGCCAATTATTTGCTGTCGTCGTGCCGAATGCGATGGAGAATACGCCCGTGCCGGAGCTATACTGGAGCGGATACGTGGCCATGAGTGACGAAGAAGATATCTTATTGTTGAAATTCGACCAATCGCCGGAGACGAGATAGCCGTTGGTCCCGCTATTTGCTTGCGATATCGAGAGCGTAGCGCCGGATAATGAGAGCGGGCCCGAAAAAAGCGTAGATTGCACTGCGCCCGCGCCATTGGTCGAGAGCAGCGTGGAGTTGAATCCAAGATTGAGGCTGGTAGTACTTGCGATATTGAAATATCCCGTACCGCTCGCGGTAATATTCGTTGTCGACGCGCCGCCGCTCATGCTGAAGAGCCCGCTCGTGATAGTAGACGACGCCTGAGAGACAAAGCCGCTCTTGAATGCCGAAAGCCCGTTGACTTCCAATTTTGCATTTGTCGTTGTGGACACTTCATCCACGAGCACCTGATCGGTCGTTGTTGAGTTGAGGATCGCGCCCGCGATGAATGTCCATCCAGAACCGCCCCCACCTCCGCCGGAAGAGCAGGGGAGAGCATTCGCAGTTAACTTTCCATTCGCGTCGAATTGTGCGCAGCCCGCACCCTGTCCTATCACCCAGAAATTACTGGCCGTAAGGTTGCTCGTCGAGGCATTGGTAACGGTCAGAAGGTTGCCGTTCTTGCCGAAGGTGAAATTGGCTGAGGCACCGAGCGCGCCGCTGTCGTTGAATTGCACATACGTGTCGGAGCCGCCCGGCGTGCTGCCCCCGGTCACATTATTTACCGTCGTATTGTTGATCGTCGAATTGGTGATAGTCACGCCGGAGAGACTATCAATGCGCTGCGATTTGCTGATCATGGAGAGGAGCTCTTGATATTGCTGCGTACCCAATCCCGCCAAGCTCACTTCGGCGATGATCTTTTGCTCAAGCGCTTTGAGTCTAGACTCCAATTCTTTTTTTGAAATTCCATTTTGAACGATCGTCTGTTGTATGACCGGTGTTCGCGTCACAGACTCGGTTCTTGGTAACGGCGGCGGTGGGGAAGTGATCGTCTTTTGCGCGGCGGCGACGGTGTTTATTTTGGCGATCTCCGCGCCCGCCGCGACCTGAGAATCTTTCGTGACGGTACTCGCAACGAGAGTCGAGGATGCGATAGGGGGAAGCGGAGCATCAGGAATATTTGATGCGGTATTCGATGGCGGCACAGAAGTTTTTGCGCGCTCGCGGGCGACTGGCTTGATCGTGAAAACATGATCGGGGAATAGTAAAAAAGTATTTGTTATCGCCGCGAATCGTTCCGCAACATCGGAAGCCGCATGTACCAGATACACAACGAACGCGTTTGCCTCGTTCAGAGCAAGTGCGGCCGTTGCAAGGTATTGACCGCGTGCCTGCTCAGGGCCCCCCGCGGTATTCTGGGCTGGAATTGTTCCTGCATATGCAGTAGCAAAATTCAATGTGCACAAAATGACGATAAGCGAAAAAATCACAAACGGCACCTTTTGGTCGTTCATATTCTCGTATCAAATGCGAGCATGTACAAAAAATGCAGAATTTAGGCTCTATTCCGCATAAAATAATTCTAGCAAGTAGGCCTTGAAATTTTGGAAATTCGTTTCAAAACTGTGTACAAGCATCGCGGAGTGAAAAGGTAAGTTTGCGATCGCCAGTCCCAAAAACATTACCAAGAACCAGGGACAAAATGAGTGGTTGTCGATCTATACAACGCAACGCAAAGCATCGACGATCTTGCTGGTCACGGCCAAACTGTGTCAAATTAAGCATAGCGAGAGCAACCAAAAAAAACAAAAGACAAATAAAGAGATCGCGGACTGAAGGCTGACCAAATGGAGCAAAAAAATGCCGAGACGTCTCGCCGAAACGAGATTTGGCTTACAATATGCCGATATAGGACCATGTCGCAAAATAAGAAATTGATAAAATCGGTGAAATATGATGATGAATAAACTTCCCAGCTCGTAATTCGGTGCCGTGCTGGGCAACGACTACATGGCGATATCACTCTTATGTCCGTAGAGCGACACGGCTTTATGAAGCAGAGTGTCGCGGCAACCCAATATCGGCTTAATTAAAGCCATATATCGGACGCCGAGACAGATATAGGTAATTTATGAAGGCGATGCTTTTTTATATAGTGGGCGTACTCGATCAACTGATAAGCACGCAATTTTGTAGGGAGATCAGTCGGGTTTGTACGGGTCGAGCTTGCCGAGCACTTTGAAGAAATTCGCCTCAGGTCAAAATTTTGCGATTTCGGCGTGGTCAGTTTTTTTGAGAGCAGGACTTTCCATTGGCGGATACGCATGATCTCATTTTGGATCAGCTACAAATTGTCCCCAGTATTTAAAAAAAGCGCGATAATTTTTCGCGTCCTCGGTTACGATTAATGTATCGAAAAAAACATTGTCGTTTTGACGACATATGGCTTTAAATCGGGCTCAATGAGCGACATTAATTTAAAAGAAAATTCGGGTTCGGAATACATTTCTTCGAAAGATGCCGCGCGTCTCTATCGCGTGACGCATGATCACATTTCGCGCCTGTGCAGACAGCACAAGATCCGCGGATATTTACAGGGAGGAGTGTGGCTTGTTGAAAAAAATTCCGTTCATGACTTCTTTGCATCAAAAAGGCGTTTGGCGGGTGAGCCTGAGAGCGCGAATTCGGCGGGGGGAGTGGATGGAATATTGGTCTATCATATCGAGGCCGATAAGCTTCAGGCAGGGGTTAAACCTGTGCCCGCGGCATCGCCCGTGGCGCAGGTCTCAAAAGCGTTCTCGGAAATGTCGTGGCCCGAACGACTCGAATCCGAGCGTGCAAAGAGTGCCTCCACCGGCACGGAAGCGGACGCCACGGAGTTACCCGCGATCGCGAGAAAAGTTTATCCGCGCAAATTTTCCATACGGGATTTTGCTTCGAATAATATCCCGTTTGTTACCGCGGTCGTTGTCATTGTCCTGATCGTTGGTACGGGTGTGATCGCAAATCCGAGCACAAAAAATATTTCCATCGTACCTTCGCATGAAGTGGCGGCGGCAGGTGGATTTTTTGACTGGTTAAGAAGTGTTTTCTTCGGCCCGAAGGATTCTGCGCCAGTGATCACTACGAACGAAGAAGGAAATCTTTCTCAAACTGCTTCACCGATCCCGAGTGTTACGAGTGAGGTGCCGGCGAATTCGCTCGCAGCGACGAATAATTCTAATTCTCTCAAAGACAATTCTTTCAAGAATAATTCTCTTGAGAATGATGCGCTGAATTTTTCAACGCAGGTGGCGGAGGCTTCGAAACCCGTTACGCAAAATGTTTTCAAAACATATCCGATCACGGAGCGCACGGTGGTGCGTGAAGTAAGCGGGGTCAATGAAGAAGTCGTCGACAAAAAACTGGCGGACCTTGCGACGCTCTTGCGCGGAGAAATGTATCGCTTCGCCGCGCCGCGCGATATGCCAAGCAGTGGCGGGGTGGGCAACAACATCGCGCTCTCGCAGAAGATCGACACTCTCAACGGCGTCACCATCACCAATGCGCGATTGAGCGGCATCTCGGGCCTCAGCGCCTCCGACATCCCATCGCTCAATTACATCCCGAATGACTCCACTGCCACGTCTTCTGCACAGGGGGGTATCGACATAGCCGCCGGATGCTTTAGCATTAATGGTGTCTGCGTGGGCCAGGGCTCTGCTTCCGTCTCCGGAAGCAACACAGAGATCCAATTCAATGACAATGGAAATCTGGGAGCCTCTGCTTCTCTCACCTTCAGTAGCTCCACACAGACCTTCGCGGTATTTTCCGCGTCGACCACAAATCTTTCAGTTCAGAACATTTGGATAACTGGTCAATCGACAGGTTGCGCACAATTCGACAGCAGCGGAAAACTGGTCAGCACGAATTCATTGTGCGGAGGTGGCGGCGGCGGCGGCAGCGGTTTCTCGATATTGGCTGGCGCTATAGCTAACGCCACCACCTCGGACCAAGTGCTCATCGGCGAATTCTCCACGACGACGAATGCAAAACTCGAAGTGAACGGGCTCTCGGCATTCAAAGGAGGATTCATCTCACAAGCCTCGTCGACCGTTGTCGGGCTCTTCTCCTCTCAGAATGCCTCGACGACCAACTTGAGCGCGCTCGGCTTTGGGTACTTCGGTACCGCAAGTACGAGCAATCTCACCATCTCCTCTGTACAGAACAAACTTCTCACTACGAACAGTGGCGGTGTCGTCTCCGGCATCGCCACTTCGTCTTTGGGAATAAATTCTGGAGACATCACGGAGGGCAGCAAACTTTTCTATCAGGACACGCGCGTGCAAACATATCTCGACACACTCTCAAAAGGATATTTCTTCTCCACCACCTCCACTGATTATTGGAAAACACAAAATAACTTTTTCTCCACGACATCTGCAGATGCATGGGACTCGGCCAGGTGGCGATGGGCTACCACATCAGCGCAATATTTCATCTCTCAAAATCAGAGCGCGGCATTCTCCACCTCGAGCGCTGATTATCACTTCGCTTCCGCAGTAGCAGCTTCAACGTCCATACCGAAAACAACGCTTGCAGAATCATGGAGCGCGCTACAAACATTTACTTCGGGCTTCGTTACCGTCGCATCATCTACCGTCGGCGGCGTCTTGAATGTCGGCGGCGCCAATGCCACCTCCACCTTCGGCAGCGGTATCAACATTGGCAGTGGATGCTTCGCGGTGAACAGCACGTGTCTTACAAGTGGCAACGGAAGCTCGGCATCATCGACGCTTCTTTCCGACAACAACACATTCTCCGGCAACAACACCTACACGAAGACCATCAATCTCACGCAGGATCTCAATGCCACTTCAAGCCTCCTCAACTTCAATGGCCAGAAATTCATTACGGCTTCCACGAGCGCTGCGAATGTATCGCTTGGTGAGAATGCATTGGCATCGGTGACCGACGGTAATCAGCTCACTGCAATAGGCGACAATGCAATGCAGTTCACGACCGGCGGATACATCAACACCGCAGTCGGCAACTTCGCTATGTACAGCAATACCGGCGGTTACCAAAACACCGCCCTCGGCGTGTGGGCTATGGAATTCAACACCTCGGGCCACGACAATGTCGGCACGGGCATGACCGTCATGGATCGCAACACCACTGGCGCGTACAACGACGCGTACGGCAACTCCGCACTCTGGGCCAATACGACCGGCAACAACAACGTGGCGGTAGGTGATAACGTCTTGGGCAACAACGCATCTGCCACGAATACTGTCGCCATCGGCTTCAATGCTGCGTATGGATTGGCTGGTATTTATTCCAATGAGGGCGGTACGTATCTTGGATACAATTCCGGTTTCAAGGCGCGCAGAGCTTCCGACTACAACACTTTCCTCGGCTTCCAAAGCGGTTACAACGTAACGACCGGTTCGCGCAATATTCTTATCGGTGCCAATGAAGGGGATGGTACGACCAATACCAATCTCACGACCGGCTCGGGCAACATCGGCATAGGCAACGAAATGTTCTTCCCGAAGGCGACCGGCAACTTGCAGCTCAACATCGGCGGCATACTCTTCGGCACATTGCCTGCGACGAGCACTTCGTTCACGCTTCCGACACGCGGCGCTATCGGTATCGGTACGTCGACGCCGTTCGGTAAATTCTCAATTAGTTTGAACAACGGCGACACCAATCTCTACGCGCTCTTCATCGCGAGCTCGACAGCGAGTGCAACGACCACGCTCCTCAGTCTTACCAACACGGGCAATCTATATGTCGGCGCTTCGACTACCGTTGCTGGAGTGCTCAACGTCGGCGGCGCAAATGCCACTTCCACCTTCGGCAGCGGAATTAATATCAACACCGGCTGTTTCGCCATCAAAGGCACATGTCTCACGAGCGGCTCCGGAAGCTCGGCATCATCGACACTTCTCGCCGACAACAACACCTTCTCCGGATCCGAAACGTTCACCAAGTACCTCGCGCTTGCCGACCAGACCACCGCGACGAACACGTACATGACGATCGGTGGACAGCCGTTCATCACCGCCTCGTCCTCCGAATTCAACACGAGCCTTGGTTTGGGCGCACTCTCTTCGATCACCAACGGCAGCATCGACACAGCGGTCGGCAGCAATGCACTCCACGCAAATACTGTCGGATTCCAAAATGTCGCCATCGGTTCAGACTCAATGTTGTCGAATATTGACGGATACCAAAACACCGCCGTGGGTTACAACTCGCTTTCGGCAAATACTTCCGGTCACGACAACGTGGTGATGGGCCTTAGCTCTTTTGCCAACAACACCACGGGCGCAGGCAACACAATCATTGGCGAGGCCGGTCTCTGGGCAAACATGACCGGCACCGACAACACGACTCTCGGCAATAATAATGGCGTCTACAACAGATCGGCGACGAGCACCGTGATCATCGGCTCCGGCGCCGCATATGGCACCACGTATTATCACAACCAAGGCGGCGTCTATCTTGGCTATCAATCGGGACTCAGTGCGGGTAACGGCTCGGACTACAACACGTTGCTCGGCTACCAATCCGGTTACAACGTCTCAACGGGCGCAGGCAACATCATTCTCGGTGCAAATGTAAACGCGCCCCGCGCGACCGGCAGCAATCAACTCAACATCGGCAACGTGCTCTACGGCACCGGCGTGTACTCAAGCTCCGGCAGCTCGCCCATCGTCTCAAGCGCCCCTGTCTTGAATGGCAACATCGGTATCGGCACAAGTACTCCCAACGCGAAGCTCACCATCTTCGCAAATGTCGGCGACACCAATCTTAATCTTTTCAACATCGCTTCTTCGACCGGCAGCGCGACCACTACTTTGTTCCAGGTGAGCAACACCGGCTCGACGACCATCGGCGGACTCTTGAATGTCTCCGGCACCGGCACCTCCACATTCGGCAACGGCATCGCTATCAATTCCGGCTGCTTCTCGGTCAAAGGCACCTGTCTCTCCTCCGCCGCGTCGCTCTCCGGAAGCCAAGGTCAGGTCGCATACTTCTCCGCCCCCAACACCGCCGTCGGCACATCAAGTCTTTTCATCGCGTCCAACGGTTATGTCGGCATAGGCACGAGCACACCGGCGGGCATACTCTCCATCCAGGGCAAAGGTGCGAATGGTAATTACAGCCCCCTCAACTCCGGCATCATGCTCTACGACTCGCTCGGTCAAGAGACGATGCGCATCTTCTCGAGCGATCCCAACACCAGTGATGCCAACTCCGCCAACTTGTATATCGGTTATCAGGCGGGCTCCTCCACCGATCCCACCGGCAATGCGTACTACAACACCGGCGTCGGCTATCTATCGATGGCGGCCAATACAACAGGTCATGAAAGCGCCGCGTTCGGTTATTACACGCTCGGCTCAGCTACGAGCCCCGTGTACGATTCTGCGTTCGGCGCGTACTCACAAGATTTGAGTACCTCCGGCTGGTCCAACTCTTCCTTCGGCGCGTTCAACCAATCGGCGCTCACGACGGGGTCTGAAAATACGTCGATGGGTGCATTCACTTTGCAAAACCTCACCACGGGTACACGCAACTCCGCCTTCGGTGGTGGTGCGCTGCAAAACACGAATGGTTCCAACAACGCAGCCTTTGGATATGGGGCAGGACCGAACGTCTCCGGCGTCGAGAACGTCCTCCTTGGTTATCAAACGGGCAACGCGCTCTCGAGCGGCTACAACAACATCCTCCTCGGTGCACGCGAAGCGACTACGTCGTCCAATCAAATTACGTCGGGCCATGGCAACATCGGCATCGGCAACGAACTCTGGTTCCAATCAGCGACAGGCAACAATCAGCTCAACATCGGCAACCTGCTCTACGGCACGCTTCCGGCGACGACCACGTGCGTCACGACCGGATGCACTGCATTCCGGCTCCCGACCAGTGGCGGCATCGGCATCGGCACGTCTACTCCGTGGGGCAAGCTGGCCATCTCGCTCAATAATGGTGATACCAACACGACCGCGTTCGTCATCGCCTCATCCACCTCGCTCGGCACGACCACACTCTTCCGTGTCGACAACATTGGTGATCTTTTCCTCGGCGCATCCTCGACGGTGGGCACGACCACGATCCCGAATATATCTTTGCAGAACAATGCCGCGCTTAATTTCGGCAACACGTTCGGAGTGGGTTCGAGCGGCTATGGCCTGCGCGAGAACGGGGGACAAATAGAGTTCCGCAACGCCCCCGCCTCCACCACGCAATTCGCCGCTAACTGGACGCCTATCTCGTCGGCTGCTTCTGTGCGCTACTCGCTTACTGAGGGCGGCTGGAGCAACACCGGTGCCACTCTCCCTGCCGCTCTCAGTGACTCCAACCTCGCCGTCATCGGCGACTACGTCTACCTCTTTGGCGGGTACAGCGCCGGCAACGCCACCAACGTCATCTACCGCGCTCCGGTCGCAAATCCCACCAGCTGGAGCAACACCGGCGCCACTCTTCCCGGTCTCCTTAGCAACTCCCAAGTCGCGGTCATCGGCGACTACATCTACCTCTTTGGCGGGTACGACAATTCCAGTGCCACCAACGTCATCTACCGCGCCCCGATCTCCGACCCCACACGCTGGAGCAACACCGGCGCGACCCTTCCCGGCATTCTCGGCTACGCCCAGAGCGCCGTCATCGGCGACTACGTTTATCTCTTTGGCGGGGAGAGTCCGAGCGCTACCAATGTCATCTATCGCGCCCCACTCTCCAATCCGACGAGCTGGAGCAACACCGGCGCGACTCTCCCCGGCAACCTTAGTGAAGGGTCGAGTGCTGTCATCGGCGACTACGTCTATCTCTTTGGAGGCTACAACGGCTCTTACACTAATGTCATCTATCGCGCCCCACTCTCCAATCCGACGAGCTGGAGCAACACCGGCGCGACTCTCCCGGGCATTCTCGGCTACTCACAGCTCGCCGTCATCGGCGACTACGTGTATCTCTTTGGCGGCTTCAACAGCGCCAACACCAACGTCATCTACCGCGCTCCAGTTTCAAATCCCACCAGTTGGAGCAACACCGGTGCCATACTCCCCGGCGTCCTCGCCGACTCACAACTCGCCGTCATCGGAGACAATGTTTATCTCTTCGGCGGGTACAACGGCGGAGGCGCTGCCAGCGTGATCTACCGCGCCCCGCTCGCCCAAGGCTCGGGACAATTTGATGCAAGGAGCTGGATCTTGCGACAGAACGCGCCGACCGGCCCGTGGTTTGTAACGTCACCGTCTTCTACCAACATCGCATTCAATTCCGGCAACGTCGGCATCGGCACAAGTACTCCCAACGCAAAACTTTCCATCTTTGCAAATGTCGGTGACACCAATCTGAATCTCTTCAATATCGCGAGCTCGACCGGCAGCGCGACGACCACTTTGTTCCAAGTCTCCAACACCGGCTCCACCACAATCGCCGGAGTCTTGAATATCGGCGGCGCAAATGCCACATCCACCTTCGGCAGCGGAATTAATATCAACACCGGCTGTTTCTCGGTGAATGGCACATGCGTCGGCTCCGGCTCAAGTGTCACCGGCGGCACGGCGGGGATGCTCGCCTCGTGGACCGACGCGACGCATCTCACTGCGACGTCGAGCCCCACCGCCTTCTCGTACCTTGCGACCTCCACAAGCGCGTCCACCGGCTTGTACGTCAACGGCATCACAGCTGTCATCGGCTCTTCCACCAGTTACAACTTTGATTTTGCAGGAGCCAGGTCAAGCGCCGTTAACCTTGGCATCAACAATATAGCGATGGGGCAGCAGGCAATGGCCAACGCGACCAATTCAGCCGTTCAGTACAATTTTGCAGCCGGCTACCAGGCTCTGATGGGCAGCACTACGGTGACCAACAGCGGCCAATACAACACCGCCATCGGCTGGCTCGCGCTCCTCAACAACACCGCAGGCTCCAATAACATCGCCATCGGCTCGCAGTCCCTGAAAGCTAATACGACGGGTGCGGAAAATTTCGCGATCGGCGATAGTGCGCTCGCGGGCAATCAGGCAGGTTCTTCCAATGCCGCTTTCGGCGAACAGGCTTTGGGAGCAGGTGAATCAAATTTTTCCTCCGCGCTCGGCGTCAACGCTGGCTTCGTCAACGGCGCCACCAACTATGGCAGCAACTATATTGGCTACAGCTCCGGTTACAACCTCAACAGCAACGCGCTCTACAACGATTACTTCGGATTCCAGGCAGGCTACAACGTGACCTCGGGCTGGGGCAATATCTTGATCGGTGCCAACTCGTCGCTCGGTCTCAGTACAGGCAGCAACAACATCGCGCTCGGCAACGACACGAATTTCCAGAACGGCGCAGGCAACAACCAGCTCAACATCGGTGGCATTCTCTTCGGTACTCTTCCGGCCACCACTTCATCATTCAAACTCCCGACCAGCGGCTCCATCGGCATCGGCACTTCTACTCCGTGGGGCAAACTTTCCATCAGTTTGAATAACGGTGATACGAATCAGACAGCCTTTGTAATTTCAAGTTCGACCGTGAGCGCGACGACGACTCTCTTCCGCGTCGATAATATGGGCAATGCATTCGTCAATGGTACGGCGAGCACGAGCAATCTCACGGTCTCCTCTGTCCAAAACGCTCTATTAATAGGAGGCGCCACGGGCATAGTCTCCGGCACTTCTACGCTGAGCGTCGGATTCGGCGGCACGGGTAGCAGCACGCTCGGCGGCATTCTCAAAGGCAACGGCAGCGGCTACATCTTGTCGGCCATCGCCGGCACCGATTTCCTTACCGGCAGCGGCACGCAGAATAATTGCGTTAAGTGGGGTGCCAACAATTCCCTTACCGAAACCGGTTCACCGTGCGGCGCTGCGGGAGGCGGAGGCGCAGGTGGTACGTGGGCCACGAGTACATCGCAAGTGTCTGGCCAGCTCATCAATTATCCTCTCAACACGACCGATATCATCGTCATCGGCGGCTCTGCCACATCGGGTGCAAAATACATCATCGATCCCAATACGCAGCTTTCTTACTTCTCCGGCAACGTAGGCATCGGCACCACGTCGCCATACGCCGCGCTCTCTGTCGCGGGCAAAATCGTCGCGTCCAATTACACCGCCACTTCCACCGTCGCCTCCATCTTCCCTTACGCATCTTCCACCGCCTTTACCGCAACTAATCTGTTTGCCACGAGCGCCACGACAACATCTCTCGGCTTCACCAACCTCACGAGCGCCATCCTCTCCACCAACGCATCCGGCGGAGTCGTCGCCACCACATCCATCGGCACCAATTACCTCACCGGCGCAGTCGGCATCATCAACGGCTCGACCCTCTCGATCGGCGGCAATATCACCGTCAACGCCGCTTCTTCCTCACTGCTCAGCAACAACAACACCTTCTCCGGCCAAAATGTCTTCACAGGATCCACGACCTTCAGCGCGATCGTGAATCTCAATCAGTCATCGTCATCGCTCACCACCCTCGGCACCGCATGGTTCTCCACCATCACCAATGCGCTTCTCTCCACCGATCCAA
>CAZHOB010000038.1:0-15086 GCA_964534465.1 uncultured Candidatus Saccharibacteria bacterium | reverse complement strand
CGGGTAGGACTCGAACCTACAACCAACTCCTTAACAGGGAGCTGCTCTACCATTGAGCTACCGAGGAATATTGATTTGTTTCAGGACATTATCCCGAAACTCTCGACCGGCGCCTGACTTAAAAAATTTCTCTCGTGCACGGGCGCTGACTAGATTATCACATTTTTCACTGTAAACGATAACTAGAGGTCTTCGTCCTCGTGTTGGCTTAACGTACCCGCCATTGTGTTCAGTCAGCCGCCGCTCAAGATCATTTGTCAGTCCTGCATAGAACTTCAGATCCTTTTGGCTTTGAAGAATATAAACGTGGTACATGGGAGCTGCTCTACCATTGAGCCCTGCCTGCCGGCAGGCAGGTACCGAGGAATATGACTCCCGGAGGAGTCGTTGCCAAGTATAAATGACGGCGCGCTAAATGAAAAGTTGAGGCCGACGCTTGGAGCGTCGGCCTCTTGTGGTGATCAGGTGATCACGAACTTTTTATTACTGCTGTCAGTCCCAGAGAGACAAAGAGCGATACGAGGAATGGCCCGATAAGCCATGCCCACGAACCTTTGATATACATGACAGTCGGTGCGTGGTCTCCCATCGTGAGAACGTTCCACCACGTCGCTTCGGCTGCCGCAACGCGCAGCCAGTTGCCATTGACGAGCAGATCCAGCTGCATGCAACCAAAGAAAAGAGCGGTAATGAACGCGAACAGCACCCCGAAGACGACCAAGAAAGTTTTCATGTCCAAGCTCCTCTGAAGTCTCTGGGCCGCACAGTATCAATTCAATGAACTTATATCAAGGCGATTGACGGGCAGCTGAAATCTGATTAGATGGGCTGGGGTCAAACCAAAAGGAGACGTACATGTGCATTGCGTGTGAGATCGTTGCAAGCAACGTCGTGCCTATTCGCGCAGTCGAACAGAAGTATTTTTTACGCGTGCGAATGCATTTGTACGAGAAGGACAAATTCATTTGTACGATCGGTTTGGAAAAGGACTTCTCCTGCCGCGACAAAGAGGCGGCATTCCGGATCACCGACGAAACGCTCGAGCGTCAGCGGTACGCTGATCCATACAGGCGGGTCGTATTTCAAGGCGATCTATGGAACGTGACGAACGATGAGCGGGTGCACGTGTGGTGCATCAACGAGCCCACGAAGCCTTTGTGATGTCGCGACCCCGAGCTTTTTTGCTCGGGGTCTTGTTTTTAGATCATGAGAACGCTCTTGATCTTGGCGATGAGGTCGGCCAGCGAGGTGTCGCTTTTCATGAGATAGTACGCGGCGCCGGCATCATGGATATCGCTCTCCTCCTCTTTGCTTGCCACCGCGATGTTGCTGAGAAAAATCACAGGCACCGTGGATCCCCAATTATTTTCCACTCGCAGTTGTCGGAGCATGGTGTAGCCGCTCATGCGCGGCATACGATTGTCGAGAAGGATGAGATTCGGTTGCTTTTCAAGGGCGATCTTGAGGCCGCTCTCTCCGTCGTCGGCAGTCAGCACGGCAAAACCTTCTCCTTGTAGCGCATCTTTGAGCGCATTTTGTTGCGACGTCTCATCCTCCACCACGAGTATCGTCCTCTTTCTTTCTTCGGGCATGCAGAAATGATACTACTAAGAGCGGTTTGTCGCACCATCCGTGCTGTGGTAGCCTCGCAAATAGTTCATAGCTCTCAAAAGGAAGAGGAACATGACGGAGAAAAAGGCTGTTCGCGAACTGCGGCTGTTCACCGACAAGGAATTCAAGCTTGTGCAGGACCTCTGCGCGGCACCCTCGCCGGTGGGATTCGAAGCGGCGATGATCGAGAAGGTCGTCATTCCGGAGCTCGAATCGTTCATGCCGAGTCACTGGAAGATACATCGCTTCGTCGGCAACCCGGGGCTCGTGCTCGACACAGCGCCGGATGCGCAGGACGTGCTCAAGGTGATGATCATCGGCCACGCCGACAAGATCCGCCTGCAGGTGCGAAGCATCGATAAGGACGGCAAGATCTGGGTCAACACGGATTCATTTCTGCCGGCGGCCATCATCGGCCATCGCTTCGACCTCGTCATCGAGGACAAGGATTGCAAGGGCGGCTACACGATCATGAGCGATCTCACTGCCCAGGCTTTCGGCGCCATTCACTTCGCATCCGAAGAGGTGCGCAGCGGCAAAAAAGGCGTAACCGACAAGGAGATCTATCTGGAGACCGGGCTCTTTGGCGACAAGCGCAAGGAGCGCCTCGAGGAACTCGGCGTGCGACCAGGGCAGGCGGCGATATTCTCTCGCTCTGTCACGCGCGCACCTGCCGCAGGTACCTTCTACGGAGCGTATCTGGACAATGCGCTCGGCTGCTTCGCTGTCATCGAGACAGCACGACGCTTGGCCACGCTTGAGCCGACGCCCCGTCGCGGCAAATACTCCTTGCCGGGCGTAAGAATGCTCCTCACCATCGCATCGCACGAAGAGATCGGGCTCATGGGTAGCAGAATTGCTGCCGGAGAATTCAAACCCGATGTCGTCATCGCGACCGACGTGACGCACGACTACGAGGCAGCGCCCGGCATTGCCGACAGGCGGTACCAACCTATCGGCCTCGGCAAGGGCGCCGTCGTTACCAACGGCACGATACACAGCTATCCGCTCGTGTCGATGGCACTGCGTATCGCGAAGGAAAAAAATATCGCCGTGCAACGGAATTTCGCCGGTAGGATGGAAGGCAACGACTCGATGGCGGCAGTCAATGCATCCATCGACGCGGCTTCTTTCTCCGTGAGCTTCCCTATCCGCAACATGCACACCTCTTCGGAGCTCGCCCACGACGGCGACGTGCTCGCGGCGGTGGATATGCTCACCGAACTTTCGCTCCGCCTCTCATCGGATAGATGGACGAGAGAGCGATTCAAGCAGAGCCACGTCGTGCTCGATCGGGGCCACATGGCACCCGTACTTCCGCCCCCACCTGCGGAACCAAAGTGATTTCATCCCTCACCAAGCTTGCTTGGTGAGGGAGATTTTTTTACAATATAGCGCGATTAAAGTCGCCTTGATTCAAGCCTCGTATGCGTGGTATGAATTGGGCCGGACATAGGGTCCGTTACAAAGGAGTAGAAGATGGGCAGTCTCGGATTGTTACTGCCGCTCGGCGTTTTTGTCGCCGTCGCGGTAGTCAGCTGGCTGTACGTATCCGTGCGTTACCGTACGGTCGTCTCGACCAACACGGTCCACATCGTACAGTCGCACAAGAAGACGACCTCGTACGGCACAAGTTTGCAGGCAGGCAACGTGTACTACCGCTGGCCGCGCTACTTGCCGCGCATCGGTGTCACAGTCATTCAGCTGCCGGTCTCCAACTTCGACCTCTCGCTGAAGGATTACGAGGCATACGACAAGGACCGAGTGCCGTTCATGGTCGACGTCGTGGCGTTCTTCCGTATCTTCGATACTGCGACCGCTGCACAGCGCGTCGCGAGCATCGATGCGCTCAACGAGCAGCTCAAGCAGATCGTGCAAGGTGCGGTTCGTAAGGTCTTGGCTTCGTCCAACATCGACACCATCATGATCGAGCGCGCGCAGTTCGGCCAGCAGTTCACTGCGGAAGTGGCAACACAGCTCAAAGAGGGCTGGGGTGTCGAGCCCGTGAAGGCCATGGAGCTCATGGACATCCGCGACACCGACAAGCATCCAAGCAAGGCCGTCTCCAACATCATGGCGAAGAAAACTTCGCACATCGAGATGGAGAGCCGCGTCGCTGTGGCCAACAACAAGCAGGCGGCCGAAACCGCCGAGATCGCCGCCAAGCAGACCGTGGACATCCGATCACAGGAAGCTCAAGAGACGGTCGGCAAGCGTACCGCCGATAAAGACAAGAATGTCGGCATTGCGCAGCAAATGTCGCGTCAGGAAGTGCTCGTTCAGGAAAAGGAAACCGCGACCAAGCACATGCTCGTCCTCGAAGTCGAGCAGGTCCGGCAGGCGGAGATCACGAAGCGGCAACAAGTCGTCGCTGCCGAGCAGGCCAAAGAAGTCGCCATCGAAACTGCAGAGGGTCATCTGCAGGCCGAGCAGAAGCGTGCCACGGCCATCACGGCCGTCGGTATCGCCGAGGGTGAGGCCGAGAAAGCAAGGCTCCTTGCTCCGGTCAAGGCGCAGATCGAGCTCGCCGAGAAAATCGCCACGTTGCCGGAGTACCAGCAGTACTTGCAGGCCATCAGAGCGATCGACGCCTACCTCGCGGTCGGCAGCAAGCAGGCGGAAGCTCTGCAGCATGCCGACATCAAGGTCATCGCCAACACCGGCAAGCCGACCGAGGGTGTGAGCTCCGTCATGGATCTCTTCACCTCCAAGGGCGGCACCGAGTTGGGTGCAATGCTTGAGGGAGTGGCGCAGAGTCCTGTCGGCAAAGCGTTCCTCGACAAGATCGGGATCAATGCCTCAAAGAAGCCGAATGGTTCCGGTAATGCACCGGCGGATCATTCCGCGTAACTCGTTCAAACTGATGATGGCCCGCGCTCGCGCGGGCCATTTTTTTACTTGTGATTCTTCTCGTTCACATCGTGCAGCGCGACGATGAAAAGGCTCTCGCTCCAGCCGAGCGGGATGTTGTCGTTGTATTTCGTGCTGTTGGAAAAGTAGAGCTCGGGCAAACCGCGCTTCACCACCGTGTCTTTCGCCAGCTCCACATAGGCCTCTGCCTTGTCGTGCTCGCCCCGTTGCTCATGAATAATGGCGAGCCATGAGAGGCCAAAAGTCCATTCAGCTTCTTCCGACCACCCGTCTTTATTTTTGTTGTAATAATGATCGCCTTTGTAGCGGATCACACCGCGCTCGCGCAGCAGGTGATATTCGACATTGGTCAGAATTTCTCCGGCCTGCTTTTTGGTGACCACATCGTATGGCCAGATGAGCGAAAGCAGTGCGAGGTCGACGAACTTGCCTTCGCTCTCGCGCGGCAGTATCGCTTGCAGCACCTGCTCGCCGAGCTGTATCAAGTCTCCGGGTACCTTTATGCCTTCGATGTGTTTCGCCATCTTCAATCCTGCGACGCACGCGCCGACCGATGATGCATGTATCTCCTGATTTTCCTCCCACATGCCGGAATCCTCATCGTGCCAATACTCAAGCGTGGAGAGATACCACACGAGCTTTTGCACCACGCGCCTGTCGTCGTCGTTCTGCACGATAGCGCCCCGACGCCTTTTCTCGAGCTCGCCTATCTTGAAAAGAATGCAGCCGATGGAATCGTTCTGCTTATTACCCCACTCTTCCCAGTACTCATCGAAGGTCTCCGGATGGTAGCGCGGATGGATGTACTGATACGTATGCTCAGGCTTTTTAGATATTGCGTGATCTATCTTACTCTCATGCTTGATGAAAATATCCAAAATGGCGCGGTATGTGTGGCGTACCGTTTCGAGATCGCCCAGCACTTCAAATGCGAGGCACTCGTAGAAATTGTCCCGCAGCCACGCTTTGTCGTAGCCGGTCTCAACCCCTTTCTGCGAGGCGGCAAAAAGGCCGGAATCATACTGCAATTTTTCCAATATCTTCAGATGCTGTGTGATCAGCTTCTGGTGTACTGGATTCCGCATCGGTATATTGTACCAGTATTGACGAAAGGCCGACTAAAGCGAATGCGTGTTCGAAGACGGCGGCATCGTCGTCAAAAGAACAGATCATCTCTTCCTGTGATCAAAAATGCCGCGGCGCTTCGCGCCGCGGCATTCTTTTACATTTCGTCCATCTCCACCCACTTCAGTACGTCTATATACGCGCCTTTGATCTGTAGATGCGGATTGTCCTGAAAGAGCTTGGCGGCCTCATCATGTGAAGCGGCTTCAACGACCGAGAACCCCGTGATCTCATCGCTCTCGTCGGTGACACCCTTTGGTGTTACGCGCTTATTCTTCCCCAGCGGCGCTCCCGGATCGACGAGCTCTTCCTTGTGCTCTCCCATCCACTTGTTCCACTCTTCCATACCCTTTTGCATGTCCTCCTTGGAAGAATTTTTCATCATCTTCTGCATCTCCTCGACAGGCGCCAGATATACGGCAACAAATTTCGACATAAAAGAAATTATTTAGCTCCTAATATGCAAAGCCTAGTACGCGGCCCTTGAAGCTTCGGTGAAACGCCTTACTCAATGTGGTATTGCGCAAATCGCACGTCGCGCGGAATATCCAATTGACGATTCGCGGTGTCCTCTACGCACGTAAACGTATGCGGCACGCTCCACACGGGCACAGGGTCTTGGGGCGAGGGGGTGTTGCCGAGACGCGGAAATGCAAGGCCCGAGTGCGCGCCTTGCACCCATTTGTACGTAAACTCGTCGTCGACGAGGTAGTCGATGTAGGCAGTGTTCGCTCCTGCCTGCTCTTTGGCTTCAAAGTACGCTTTGCCATCGGCTATGAGCACGGTGCCACTGTGCACGCCATTGAAGTCGCTAAAGGTCGTCTGGCATTCCAAACGTATCTTTTGCAACAAAAGCATATCGAGAGATATCATCGCTGTTTGCGAAGGCGGGCCGAAGAAATGGTAATGCACGAGCGTGTAATAGCCGACCACGTAGAGAACGATGATAAGTGCGACTATGGACAGCGCTTTACCCACCATACTGTGCCTACAATTATATAGCACCTTCGGCGGGCTATACTAAAGATGTCGACAAAATGAAACCGTCCCGCATATTCGCGATATTTTTCTTCGTTATTTTTGGGCTCATTGCCGCAGGGGCCCTGCTCCTGCATGGCGCCAATATTCCCCTCTTGCAACCGAGTGGCCCCATCGCCGCGAGCGAACGCGCGCTGCTTATCGATTCGACGATACTTATGCTCATCGTCATCGTTCCGATACTCATGCTCGCCGCTTTCTTTGCGTGGTGGTACCGCGCGGGCAACGAAAAAGCGATGTACACGCCCAATTGGGAGCACGGCGCGATGACCGAGCTCGTGTGGTGGGCCATTCCTATCGAGGTCATTCTTGTGCTCGGCGCGCTTACGTGGACGAGCACGCACGAGCTGAATCCCCCGAGCGCACTCGGGCTCGGAAAGCCACTCACGATACAGGTCGTTGCACTTCCGTGGCGGTGGCTCTTTATCTATCCCGAGCAATCGCTCGCGACGGTGAATTATGTAGAATTTCCCGCAGGACGCGATATCGAATTCGACATCACATCGGATGCGCCCATGAATTCATTTTGGATCCCCGCGCTCGGCTCACAGATCTACGCGATGACGGGCATGGTTACCAAGCTTCACCTCATGGCGGACAAAGCGGGTACCTATCGCGGCACTTCGGCCAACTACAGTGGCGCCGGTTTCGCCAACATGAAATTCGATGCGAAGGCGGTGTCGCAAGAGGAATTCGACCAATGGGTGCAGAGTATACGACTGTCGCCCGACGATACGCTCGACCTTCGACACTATCGAGAGCTCGCAGTGCCGAGTACGGAGCCTGTGGGGCCGTACCCGTATGTTACGAGCGGCCTATACAATGAGATAGTGGACCAATTCAATTCAACGCATGACGGTACGAGTGGCATGCAGATGGATGACAAATAATATGCTCGGACGCCTAACACTTGCAGCTTTTCAACACGGTCCCGTCGAAACGATGGGCTCGCTCACCGTTGTGCTTGGTGCGCTCGTAGTGGTCGCGCTTCTTTTCTATTTCAGAAAGTGGAATTGGCTGTGGAGCGAATGGCTAACCTCTCTCGACGCCAAGAAAATAGGCATTATGTATCTATTCGTCGCGTTCATCATGCTCGTGCGCGGTGCGATAGACGCCGGAATGATGCGCGGGCAGCAGGCCGTCGCGGTGGGCGATAATGCCGGCTATCTGTCGCCCGATCACTTCGCGCAGATCTTCACTGCGCACGGTGTCATCATGATACTTTTCATGGCGATGCCATTTATGTTCGGCCTCATCAACGTCGCGCTGCCGCTGCAGCTCGGCGCGCGCGACGTCGCATTTCCGTTCCTCAATTCAGTAAGTCTCTGGCTCACCGCCGCGGGCGCAATGCTGCTCAACATGTCGCTCGTCGCCGGCGAATTCGCTGCGACAGGCTGGCTCGCATATCCCCCGCTCTCTGAATTGCAATATTCGCCGGGGGTCGGTGTCGATTATTACATTTGGGCCATTCAGATAGCAGGCGCTGGCTCGCTCATATCGGCCATCAACTTCATCGTCACCATTCTCGCGATGCGCGCAAAAGGTATGAAGCTGATGCAGATGCCCATCTTCGCGTGGACCACCCTCGGCTCGATGATGCTCGTGCTCGCCGCATTCCCCATCCTCACTGTTACGCTCGCTCTCCTCGCGCTCGATCGCACACTCGGCATGCATTTTTTTACGACCGACCTTGGCGGCAACGCGATGATGTACGTCAACATGATCTGGGCGTGGGGTCATCCGGAGGTCTATATTCTCATCCTGCCGGCATTCGGAATTTTTTCCGAGATCGTGCCCGTATTTTCACAGAAAAAACTATTCGGATACACCTCGATGGTCGTTGCGACCATGGTCATCACCGTCCTCTCATTCCTCGTATGGGTACACCACTTTTTCACGATGGGTGCAGGGCCCAATGTCAACGCCGTCTTCGGTATCGCGACAATGGCCATAGCGATACCGACAGGTGTGAAAGTATTCAACTGGCTCTTCACGATGTTCCGCGGACGCATTCTTTTTACCGTGCCCATGCTCTGGTTCTTCGGATTCTTGATGACCTTCCTTTTCGGAGGACTTACGGGAGTGCTCATGGCAGTGCCCGGCATCGATTTTCAAGTCCACAACTCGCTCTTCCTCGTCGCGCATTTCCATAACATGGTCATCGGTGGCGTGGTTTTCGGCTATATGGCCGGATTCACGTACTGGTTCCCCAAAATGTTCGGCTTCAAACTCAATGAGCGCCTCGGCGCATACGCTGTCTGGTGTTGGATAATCGGGTTCGCGGTCGCGTTCATTCCGCTCTACATGCTCGGTCTCATGGGCATGACGCGCCGACTTGACTCCGTCGACTCCGCGAGCGGCTGGCATCCGCTCCTCGTCGTGGCAGCTATTGGCGCGGTGATCATCGGTATCGGCATAGTGTTCCAAGCATTGCAGCTCATAGTGAGTATTCGCGACCGCAAGAAAAATCCTGCGGGCAACGACCCATGGAATGGCCGCACGCTCGAATGGGCAGTATCCTCGCCCGCGCCGCACTACAATTTCCCCATTACCCCGCGTATCTTGGGCCGCGACGCATGGTGGATGGCCAAGCAGGAGCACATTCACATCTTGCGCAGCGAGCATCACGAGGAAATAGTGCTCCCCAAAAACACATCCGTGCCGCTCTTTATCGCGCTTTTCGTCTTTCTCTTCGGCTTCGGGCTTGTGTGGCATATATGGTGGCTCTCGCTCGTCGGTTTCATCTCTCTCATTGCCGCCGTTATGCTCCGCTCATTCAATATGGATATCGAATACAAGGTTCCCCCCTTTGAGATCCATCTATGAATCACTCCGACAGAGTAACGTTCGGATTTTGGATCTACATCATGAGCGACTGCGTGCTTTTCGCGTCGCTCTTTGCCACCTTTGCCGTGCTGCGCACTGCCACATTCGGCGGGCCCTCGGGCGGCGAGCTTTTCTCACTGCCGTTTGCGCTCGTCGAGACGCTCATCCTCCTCACCTCAAGCTTCACCGTCGGGCTCGCCATGCTTGCCGGATATTTGGGCAAAAAGGAGTGGGTACTGCGTGCGCTCGCGGCTACGCTCTTGCTCGGCGTATCGTTCCTCGCACTCGAGCTGCGCGAATTCCACTCATTTGTCGCCGAAGGTCATAGCTGGCAAGAGAGTGCATTTCTCTCATCCTTCTTCGCACTCGTCGGCACGCACGGATTCCACGTTTTCCTCGGCTCGCTCTGGATGCTTCTGCTCATGACGCATATCAGTGCGTATGGCCTCGTCGGTTCTACCGTGCGCAAGCTCGTGCTGCTTGGATTCTTTTGGCACTTCCTTGATATCGTATGGATATTCATCTTTACTTTTGTGTATCTTTACGGACTCCTATGAACATGCAGACTGCACAAACATCGGCTCACGGAACGATACGCACGTATGTTCTCGGCTATGCGCTTTCCGTGGTGTGCACATTGGTGGCATTCGGACTCGTCGCATGGCACATGCAAACGCATCACACATTTCCCTCGCATGAAATGATATATGCCTCGCTCATGGCGCTCGCCATCGCGCAGCTTTTCGTACAGGTCATTTTCTTCCTCCATCTCGGCCGCGGGTCCAGCGCGCGGTGGAACGTAATTGTCTTTTGCTTTGCGCTCTTTATTGTGATCTCATTCGTAGGCGGCTCACTGTGGATCATGAAAAATCTCCGTCACAACACGATGCAAAATATGTATATCGGCGGCGTGATATCGCCCGAGACGCAGGCAAATTAATATGGACTATTATCGCCTCACAAAGCCGGGAATTATCTACGGCAACATCATTACCGCTTCGGGTGCTTTTTTGTATGCGTCACATGGTGCTATCAATTGGCTGCTCTTCTCAGCGACCATCATCGGTCTCTCACTCGCGATAGCGTGTGCCTGCGTGGTCAACAACATCGTCGATAGGGACATCGACGCGCGCATGGAACGCACAAGGGACCGCGCGCTCGTCTCCGGCCGAATATCCATAAAAAGCGCCTTTATTTTTGCGGCAATTCTCGGAGCCTCGGCGTCACTCATACTCTTTTTTGTAACCAATCTTCTCGTACTCGTGATCGCTGTGCTCATTTTTGTGATCTACATCGGCATCTACTCCCCCGCCAAAAGGACGACGATGTACTCCACACACATCGGCGCTTTTGCGGGAGCACTGCCGCCCGTACTCGGGTATGAGGCGGTCGCGAATTCGCTCGATGTCTCTGTCGCCCTCATATTCCTCATCCTCTGTGTGTGGCAGATAGCGCACTTTTATTCCATCGGTATGTACCGCCGCGACGAATATGCGGCGGCGGGGCTTCCGATAATCACGACGCAAAGAGGGCCGCTGCGCGTAAAGATAGAAATATTTATTTACGTGCTCGCGTTCGCGCTCGCCGCAGGCGCGCTCGCCAAGTACGGCCATGCGTCAAACCTCTACATTGTCATAATGACGGGCGCTACAGCCATCTGGGCCGCCTACGCCTTCGAAGGATTCTGGACGATTAACGACAAACGCTGGGCACGCAAAATGTTCTACTGTTCCCTTTTGGTCATCTTGTGTTTCAGTGTTGACATTGCGCTCCCCTAGCGACTCACACCGAGTGAGCTTTTGTTCTTTGTTTTCTTTCTCAGGAATGACGAGCGGGGGGTATGCACCGTTGTCGAACGGGAATGAAAGTTCCCGCTTGCAAACACATCACCGCCGCCGCATGTCGATTTCGCATAGTTCAAAGCGCGCGAGATGTTCTCCAAGATGCATACCCCGCCGCTCGGGGGTCAAAACTTCCGAAGGAGGCGGCATACACTCTTGCGAACATCTCGCGTGCCATGTGCGAGTCGCCACGACATTCTGCGGAGGTGATGGGTACACAAAGATGCACTTCCATGCACGTTCGCAAGAGTGTATGCCGCCTCCTTCTACTTTTACCGAATGGTCGTAAACAAAAAACTCAGCGCGGCAGATCAGCTCCGTACCGGTCGCAGTGACCAGAGGTGGAAAAGGTACGGCACTATCGTGCCGATGAGAAAAGCGCCGATGATGCTCGTGATGATGGCCCAATACTGCTCCCCGCGGAATATCACATTACTCAAGCCGATGAGATTGATCATAAGCAACCCACCCATCACGGAATAATAGTTGATGACGCTCCACCACGTGAGCGATGCGATATCATGCGAATGAATGTGCGCGAAGTGTTCCATATAGAACTGCACGCCGTGCACTTTCATCCGCTCCCGCGCAGCGCGCACGCCGGTCACGTATCCTATGATGCCGCCGAAAACAAAAGACGGAATGGTATACGGCAGCGTCGCGTTCGTGAATTGCCAAAAGGAAATGCTCAGCGTAAATACGATGAAGCAGAAAAATGCGGTCATGATGAGGCGTGTCCGCGTGAAATCACTCGCGATCACGTAGGTAAGCCCCACGACGAAGGTCAGGAATACCGTCAGCCCTGCTATGCCGATCATTATGGACGGGGGCAGCGCGTGCATAGAACAATTTTAACATCGCTTCATCTCCTCCAATAGGTGAAATTCATAGAATGAGCGTGTCGTGGCGCTTTTGCAAACACCGCCATTTATAGGCTAAAAGTCCTCTTATGTCAGCGATAAGCAAGGCGTGGCTGGAGGAGATTGCCAAAAATTCCGGCGACGCAACCATCATTTTGGATAGGAACCGCATCATCCGTTACGCCAACGACGCCGCCAAGCTGCTCTCGCGCCGCAGCGGAGGCCCTTCCGAGCTCGCGGGGACTTCATACGACGACATCATCAACGCAAGCCGCATTTACGACGAGGATGGCAAAGTGCCCACTCCTGATCAGTTGCCCACCTATATCGCCTTTCGCCACCGGATCGCCACTCGCGGCAAAATACTCGAACAGGTCTTTCGAGGCGTTCATTATTGGCTCTCCGTGAGCGCCATCCCCATTCCTGATGAGGACGGCACCGTCAACCACGCCATCATCTATTTCGCCGACATTTCCAATCGTAAGTATCGCGAGGACAGGCTCAATTTTCTCATGCGCTCGTCCAAGACGCCCTCTATCACGACCGACACCGGTACGCGACTCAAAGAACAGGCGCGCCTCATCGTGCCGAGCCTCGCCGATTGGTGCACGGTCAATGTCGTGACGCTGCAAGGCAGGCTCTCGCGCATCGCACTCGTGCATCGCGATCCGTCCAAGGAGCCCCTCGTCGCGGAACTGGCGGATCGCGCTCAAAAAGTCGTCGGCCACACTCGCGGTATTTGGGGAGTCGTGCACACGGGCCGACCCGAATTCATCCCCAAGATAACCGGTGACTTTCCCAGCGGGGATGGAGGGGACGAATTGCGCGCGCTCGCCGTGCAGCTATCGCTCTGTTCCTCGATGATAATTCCCATCAAGTCGCGGGATAAGGTCGTCGGTGTCCTCTCCCTCGCATATGCGGAATCCGGTCGCAATTACACGCACGAAGACCTGGATTTTTTTGAGGAATTCTGCCACTCGCTCGGCATTCTCATCGACAACGCGAATCTCTATGAGGAGATAAACAAGCGCGATAAGGCCAAGGACACCTTCCTCGCCACACTCTCGCACGAGCTTCGCAATCCGCTCGCACCGATCAAGAGCTCGATCGAGCTCTTGCGAATGACGGGGCAAAAAGACTCCGAGGAATTGGAGACCATTGAAAATCAGTTCGATCATCTGACGAAACTGCTCGGTGATCTCCTCGATGTGAGCCGCTATACGCTCGGCAAAATAACATTGCGTCGCGAACGAACCAACGTGCGATCACTCATCGAGCGCGTCGTAAAAAGTCAGCGGCCATTTCTCGATGAAAAAAATATCGAAATGCGTGCGGATATGCCGGATGAGACGCTCGTACTATGGGTCGATCAAATGCGCGTCGAACAAGCACTGGTCAATATTCTGCACAACGCCGAAAAATTCACACCCGAAAATGGCCGCATTGATATTCGTGTAAACAAAAAAAGCGGAATACTGACCATCGCTATTGTCGATTCAGGCATCGGCATGGATACGAACGAGCTCGAAAATCTCTTCGACCTGCATGCCGCTATCCCCCAAGAGCATGGTCTCGGAGGTCTCGGCATCGGGCTTGTGCTCGTACGCGAGATCATGCAACTGCACGGCGGCATGGTGCGCGCGCACAGCGAGGGCAAGGGCAAGGGCAGTGAGTTCACGCTCATCTTCCGCACCGACCAGAAAGAGGTGGCGCCGAAAAACGGAGCCGCCAATCCGGCGCTCTCTTGAGCCCAAAAAGCGCTAGCTTAACCATTCCTTCATCTTCGCCACATATAATCGGCATCCGTGTTAGACAATAAATTATGAACAATACGTTAAGTTATCCGTCAACCCCCGCCCGCATGTATCCGATGACCACAAGGCAAAGGACGTTCCTGAAATTCTCGCTCTACGCGGTCGTTCTTATTTTTTGCGCCTTTTATGCCTACGTCCAGCTCATAACGCCAACGACGGGCAGCAATACGCTCGGACTTACGAGCGCGGGAATAAACGCGCTGCGTGTCTCGTTCATCGCGCTCTATTTCGCGACGCTCATCCTCGGCGTTCAGGCGGTCATCGCTATCTGGAACTACGCTACGCAGAGCCTGAACCTCGGTGATGCGGCCAAAGAGCGCGGGCTGGTGCGCATCGGTTATGGAGTGCTGTGTCTTGTGCTCGGTCTCGCACTCGCGACCTCGATCAGCTCTACTCGCACGCTCCTTGCGCCGACCGGCACGCCCATCACCGCGCTCTGGCAAGCGCTCACCGTCATCATCAATTATGTGTACGTGCTCTCGCCCGCGCTCGGTCTCTCCATTATCTACTCCGGCGCGAAACTTTCCGCCGGAAGCAATACCATATTGGCCCGCTCGCAACGCGACAATCTCATCGTCGCGACCATTTTCTCCGCCATTGTAACCGTCTTCTATGGCGTCCTCACATTCACCAATCCCACGCGGCAGGTTTCCGCCGATCTCGCGCTGCGGCCCACGTATGTCATTTCCGACCCTCTCATTATGTTCACGCTCATCCTCCCGTCCTTTTTCGTGTGGATATTGGGCATTCTCGCCGCCTTCGAGCTCGATCGCATCACGCCCAAAGAGTCGACGCCGCAGCAGCGCGCGGCGCGCAAAAATATGGTCAACGGACTCTGGGAGATCATCTTCTCATCCATTCTCATCCAAACGCTCCTCTCGCTCGGTGGCGGACGCTTGCTGCATCTCGGGCTTTTCTTCATTCTCTTCGCGATCTATGGCTTCTTCCTGCTGCTCATCATCGGCTATTTCACGATATGGCGCGGCGCGAGCGGCTTACTAAAAAGTTCCCCCCCCCCTCTTGGCCGCTGACGCAGTATTTCGCTTAAAATAAAATCCCTTCTTTTCATCGTCGTGGCAACTCTTTTCGCAACCATCATC
>CAZHOB010000037.1:0-15490 GCA_964534465.1 uncultured Candidatus Saccharibacteria bacterium | reverse complement strand
AAATTGGAAATGACGATAAGAATGCGGGTCGAGAGCGGGAGCGTGGCCTTCACGCTTGTAAAGATGGGGATGATCTTCGGAAAGATGTAGACGGTAAGCATCACGGTGATGCCTATCGTCGCGCAGACGATAACGGCGGGATAGATGAGTGCGCCGATGACTTTGCGCTGGAGGGTTTGCTTTTTCTTGAGTTCTTCGGAGAGATATTCGAGGTTTTGGTGGAGAGTGCCGCTATTTTCGGCGACGCGGATGATGTTGACGGAGAACATGCCGAAGAATTTCTCGAATTTTTTCATGCCGGCCGAGAGCGGCTGGCCGTGCGAGACATCGACAGTGATGCTTTCGTAAATGTAGGCGGATGAGGGCGAATTGGCCTGATCTTTGAGCATATTGAGACCCTCCACGATGGGCAAACCCGAGCGGAGTATCATTCCCAAGCGCTTCGTGAACATGATCTGCTGCGCGATGGGAAAACGTAGCATCATCGGACGCTTTTTCTCCTGTGGCTTGTGCATCCCCATCACGTGCTTTGGCTTCGGCTTTTCGCCGCGGGCGCGCCTGCCGACCTTGGCAAATTTTTCAATGCTCCATTCGAGCGCGCGATTTCCGTGCGCCCGTGCCGTTCCAATTATTTTATTCATATCGCATGCGAAGTACTTCTTCTATTGTCGTTAGCCCGTCGGCCGCTTTGCAAAAACCATCGACCATCATCGGCACCATGCCGTTCTTGATGGCGATCTTGCGCAATTCGCCGGTGGGAGCTTTGCGCAAAATGGCTTCGCGCACCTCGCCATCGACCTCGATGACTTCGTGGATGCCCACGCGGCCACGATAGCCGGTGCCATTGCACGCAGTGCATCCGATGCCTTTGTAAAAGGTCGTATTCTCTTCCAAAAATTCTTTTGACATTATCTCGCTGAGTGATTTTTCCTCCGCATGGGTGAGCTTCACCTCTTCTTTGCAGAGCGCACAGATACGACGGATGAGACGCTGACCGATGGCGATATTCACCGTCGAAGCGATGAGATATGGCTCGACTTTCATGTCGAGCAAACGTGGGAGCGTGGTTGGAGCATCGTTGGTGTGGAGCGTAGAGAGCACAAGGTGGCCGGTAAGCGCGGTGTTGACCGCGAGGCCCGCCGTCTCCATATCGCGTATTTCACCTACCATGATGATGTTGGGGTCTTGGCGCAGCATCGAGCGCAAGCCGTTGGCGAATGTGAGCTCCGTGCGCGCGTTGACCTGCACCTGATTGATGCCGGAGATGGAATACTCTATCGGGTCTTCGACCGTGATGATGGAAGTATCCGGCGTGTTGAGCATTTTCACGAGCGTGTAGAGCGTGGTCGTCTTACCGGAGCCGGTCGGGCCGGTCGCGAGTATCATGCCGTGCGGCTTGCGCACTGCACGCACGATCTTTTCGCGATTTTCGGGAGTGAAGTCGAGTGACTCGAGCGTGAATTCCTCTGCCTGATCGGAAAGCAAACGCATCACGGCATTTTCGCCATAATATGTAGGCACGACCGAGACGCGCACGTCGACTGAGCCGCGATCACCGTCGAGCTTGATGCGGAAACGGCCGTCTTGCGCGGCTTGGTGTTCGTCAGTGCGCAATCCGCCGAGAATTTTGATACGGGATATGACTTCATTGTGAATGCCGACCGGCAGACGGTGCGTGTCTTGCAAGACGCCGTCGACGCGCAGGCGCACCATCGTGCCGTCTGCACGCGGATCGAGGTGCACATCCGACGAGCGTGCGGAATACGCGTATTTGATGAGCTGATCGACGAGCTTGATGATGGAAAGGTCCGGCCCTTTTTGGAGTTCTTTTTCTACGAGCGCGCTGTAATCGCCCTCGTGGATGGGCTGCACTTCGTGAATGTGGACTTCCGGCTCGGCCAATGCCGCGCCCTTGCCCTTCTTGGATAGACGAATGTCGCTAAATTTCATAGTTTTTGGTATGGGAAATCAACAAAAAATGGCTCTAGATAGCTGAGAAATCACTATACAACATAAATGCCTTTAATGCAAGAGTGCGGTTCTCCGGTCCCCTGCGGTGCAGGGGACCGGACTCTTCGGCTCGGGACACGAAAGCAAGCTTTCATATCCCCTCGCCTTACGTCGTCCGTACGGGCGGGCAAACAGCTCTTCGCCCGGGCGACCCCGCAAAGTGCAGCAGGCAGTACTGTACCGGAGGCGCGTGAATGGTTCATGAAGAAGAAAGTCGTTCCCGTATCTTGGCAACGAGTTCCCCTACATTCGTCTGATTTTTCATCAGGTAAAAGGCCGGCTCTATCGACTCTATCTCCTTGAGCGTCGCGTCGTCATCGGGCATCATATTGGTGAGAAAAATGACGGGCACGTGAGCTCCCCAATCATTGCTCGCACGCAACTTTTTCAGCACCTGAAAACCATTCATGCCGGGCATGCGAATGTCGCAGAGGATCATGTCGGGCTTCACTATCTGCATCTTGCTCAAAGCCGAGGCGCCGTCCTCCTCTTCGATGACATTGAAACCCTCTTCGGTGAGTTTGTGTGCGATGAGATGACGGATGGCAGGCTCGTCGTCGATGATGAGCAATGTTTTTTTATTTGGCTCGAGCGGCATGTCGAAAGTATAACAAGAAAAAAGAAAAAACCTCCCGAGGGAGGTTTTTTCTTGTTGACTTTCACGAAACTACGGGCGACGTAGAGCGAGAGAATTGTAAAAGCTGTGCTTTTGCAATTCCGAGCCGAGGAGCTCGAAAACCAACCCGCGCTTGTGCGCGTGGTTGGTTTAAGGATTCGTCGTGAAGCTCATCGCGGATGTGGTCGTCGCGGTGTTGCTGGATGCATCCGTGGATTCGACGATATAGAAGTACGTCGAATTGGAGGTCAGTCCAGTGAGCGTGACCGAGTGCGACGTCACGAGAGATAGGTTGGTGGCATTTTGCGAGCCCGTGCTGACGGGGCCGCTGTTGCTGTAGTAGACCTTACTCGTCGAAAGCTCGTCAGTCGTCCACGTAACTTCCGCCGCAGTCGATGATGTGGCTGCCCCGACGTTGGATATGACCGGCGGCGTGGTGTCGGCACCGAGTGTCGTGAACGTCACATCGCTTGTGGTCGCCGTATTCCCCGAAGCGTCTTTAGAAATAGCGGCGAAGTGATAGAGCGTGCTCGGTGTAAGGCCCGTGAGTGCGACATTGTGCTGGCTCGACGTCGGGACGAGCGTCGTATCAAGAGTCGTGTAGGTGCCATAGGAAGCGCTCGCGCCAAACGCCACCTGACTTGTCGCCGGTTCACTGGCCGACCATTGGATAGTGGCGCCCGTGGATGTGATGTTGGTCGCTGCTGCACCTGAGAGTGTCGGCGCAATGGTGTCGGCAGCAGAGAGCGTCGTGAATGTCGTGTCACTCGATGTGGCCGTGTTGCCTGCTGCATCTTTGGAGATGACATGGAAGTGGTAGAGGGTCGAAGCGGTGAGACCGGTGATCGGCTGGCTGTGCGATGTGAGGAGATTCGTGTCGAGCGTGGTCGCGCTGCCATAGAGCGCGGTGATGCCGAATTCCACCTTGCTTGTAGCTCCCTCGTCCGTGGCCCATTCGATAGTCGCACTTGTGGCCGAGATGGCGTTGGCGACGATGCCGGAGAGCACAGGCGCAGTCACGTCAGCGTTCGCTGTGAGGAAGGTAACATCGCTCGAGGTGGCGTTGTTACCCGCGCCGTCTTTGGAAGTAACGCGGAAGTGATAGACGGTCGAGGCGTCGAGGCCCGTAAGGACCATGGTATGCGCGGTAACGAGCGCGTTGTCCACGGTGGAGCCGCCGTATAAAGTGGTGGTGCCGTAGTTGACTCCGCTATTGCCTACCTCATCGGTCGCCCAGAGAATGGTTTCGCTGGTCGGTGAGACGGATTCGGCGGTAATGCCGGAGATGGTCGGCGCAGTCAGATCTGGAATTGCGGTAGTCGTGAAGACTATGTCATTGGAGATGGCCTGATTGCCGGCCGCATCTTTGGAATAGACGCGTGCGTGGTAAACGGTGAGCGGTGCAAGACCTGCAAGTACGACATTGTGCGAGGTCACGAGCGTCGTATCAAGCGTAGTGAAGCTGCCGTATGCGGTGGACGTGCCGTATTCTACGCGGCTGGTCGCTGCCTCATTGGTAACCCACTGCACTGTGCCGCCCGCGGAATTGACTGATACTACCGTCGCGCCGGAGATGGTCGGGGCTATCGTGTCTGGAGGGGTTACCGGTGGCGTAGTCGTGCCAGTGCCTCCCCCGCCATTGCCGCTGCCAGAGCACGAGCCGAGGTGATCGCCGTGCTTCAAATGCATCGTAACGGAAGGACCGCCGACGAAGATGGTGACATTGCCCTTACCAGGCTTGTGACAGATCGTTACTTTGCCGATGCCCGGATTGCGGTCGTTGTCATCGACATCACCGCCGGCGCCATTTCCATGACTCCATGTGGATGTGGCCGAGCCGAATATTGAATTGAGCTTCTTGAGAGTTTGCGGACCCACGTGGCCCACCTGCGGAAGTCCGTATTTCTTTTGGAATCTCTTCACTGCCGCTGCAGTAAGCTTGCCGAATACTCCGGTGACCAGCTTTTCGGGATAGAGCGAGGGGTCGAGCGAAAGCATGCTCTGGAGAGCGGTGACCTGATCGCCCACGCTCCCCTGCTTGAGCGTAGTAACGAGCTGCTGTACGGCAACTGACTGCTGCTGCACGATAGTCGCCTGCTGCTGTTGCATCGATCTTAATTGCGCATCGAGCGAATGGATGAGGTCGAGCAATTGCTGGACGCCAGTACTCGTTTGCGATTGTGCGAACGCCGCGCTCGGCACGAGAATACTCGCCGCAACGAGCCCCGCCGCTATTTTACTAATAGACATAATTTGTATGCAAAAACGAATAATTAAATAATTACTAAACAAACTATCATTGCTGACCGCCTTATTGTAGCATCTCCGCTCGCGAGGCGGCAGCACGGTTTTTTCTCGTCTGCAATGCTAGTCCGTCCGCAATTTTTTGCACGGCGGCAAAAAATTGCGGCGGCCGTCGACCAGGAATCCACGCAGACGGGAAAAAGCCGTGCTGCCGCCCCCTTCTCGCTCCGTTCAGTATTAAAAAACAACAAGAAAAACCTCCCGCTGGGGGAGGTTTTTCTTGTTTCGGCGGCGCGGTTTATTGGGTCTGGAAGTTCAATGTCGTGGTCGTGGCCGTGTTGTTGGCCGCATCCTTCGACTCAAGCACGTAGTAGTACGTGGTCGAGGCCGAAAGTCCCGTGAGATTGAACGTGTGCGTCGTGACGAGCGTGGTATCGCCTACAGAGGCAGCCGTGGCCAGATTGACCGGCGTGGAGGTGCCGTAATAGACCTTGCCTGTCGCGAGCTCGTTGGTCGACCAGCCGACCGTGGCCGAATTGGCTGTCGGTGTGAGAGTCGAGCTGAAGATGACCGGAGCCGCTGAATCGACAGGAGCGAGCGTCGTGAAGGTCGTGTCGCTCGATGTCGCTGTGTTGAGAGAGGAATCTTTGGAGACGACCGAGAAGTGATAGACGGTCGATGCCGAGAGTCCGGTAAGCGCTACGCTGTGTGCCGTGAGAAGCGTGGTATCGAGCGATGTCGTATTGCTGTACGAAGCGCTCGTACCGTACTGCACTTGGCTCGTCGCGCTCTCGTTGGTCGCCCACGTAATGGTCGCACCCGTGGTGCTGATAGAGACAGTCGTGATACTCGAGAGCGTCGGCGGTGTCGTGTCGGTCGTGGCACTGGTCGTGAATGTTACGTCACTTGAAGCAGCCTGATTGCCTGCGGCATCTTTGGAGAGCACGCGGACGTGGTAGACAGTCGAAGCGGAAAGGCCCGTGAGCGTCACGCCATGCGAGACGACGAGGCTCGTATTGAGTGAGGTCGTGTTGCCGTACGAGGCAGACGTTCCGTAATCCGCTTGGCTCGTCGCTGACTCATTGGTCGTCCACGTGATCGTCGCGCCGGCATTGTTTATGCTCGAGACTGTCACGCCCGTGATGAGCGGAGCTACAGTATCGGTCGTCGAAGTGGACGTACCGTGCTCATGTTCATGCTCATTTTCCTTGCCATCGCAATCATGTTCTTTGTCTTGATTACCTTTGCCTATGGTCCAACCGAGGTGCAGGCCATTATTGTTGGCGCACGGTCGTGCGTCATCACCGTGCCCCCTACCATTAGTTGACGAGGCATTGTGTCCGAAGATCTCGTTGAGCTTCTTCAAGGTCTTGGGGCCCACATTGCCCGCCTGCTCGATGCCATACTTTTTCTGGAAACGCTTCACCGCCTGCGCCGTAAGCCTGCCGAAAAATCCGGTGATCTTCTTTTCCGGAAAGAGCGTCGGGTCTGCGGCGAGAAGCTGCTGTAGAAGTGTGACCTGATCGCCCACACTTCCCTCTTTGAGGGTCGTCGTGAACTGGGCGATTATCTGCTGTTGCTGCGTCTGTATCGACACGATCTGCGCTTGCAACGCCTTGAGTTGATCGAGGAGCGACGCAACGCTCGATGTGGTCGTTTGCGCGAACGCGAGTGCCGGCATCATTACCGAAGCCGCCATCACCCCCGCCGCTAATTTCTTAATTGACATAATGTATATCTATTGACTAATAACTACTAATTACCCTGCATACTGTAGACGACGTATTGTAGCTGGTCTTACTTGATGCCGCCAGCACCAAAAAACCGCCCTGTAGGGCGGTTTTTTGGTGCTTCGGGCTAGTTGGAAAGCTGGTAGCACGCGACATCGTACTGCGACACGGCTTTGTCATTGCCGGAGACCGTCGAGTGTCCCGCGCCCGCGTACACGAGCGTCGCCGAAATAAATCCATCTGTGCTAAATCCCGCAGGCGCTTTCGTTTGAACCTCGCAGTTTTGACCGGGCTGCGCGGCAAAAGCGGTCGATGCTCCTGCAAAAAGCGCCACGCCAGCCGAGATCGCGATCATTTTTTTCGTGAGTGAAATCATGGTGTGATGTCTAACGAGTAAAACTATCTGGTAATTTTGAGATCATGTTACCGGCTTCGTGATTCCGAGATGAACGATGTGGGCGATGCCCAAGGCCTTGCCTTACATCAGGGCTGTCAGGCTTTCTTGGCGTACTCAGCCATTCCTGAAATGTCGAGCATCTCCACGGGATCATCTCCCACGACCCACGCATCGTGTCCCGGAGGAATAATTGCAACATCTCCGGGACCCGTCTCGTATTCAGACC
Organism: uncultured Candidatus Saccharibacteria bacterium; assembly: GCA_964534465.1. GTDB lineage: Bacteria > Patescibacteriota > Minisyncoccia > Phycocordibacterales > UBA2100 > UBA10103. Next base: position 8,267 of record CAZHOB010000037.1, on the reverse strand, counting down.
CGTCATCCATTTTTATGTGCATCGTTCCCGTCATCTGGTATCCGTTGTGCAACACCTGACAACTCTCTGTCTTCGCTATCGGCTTCACGCTCTTTGACCACTGCCAGCCGGGCTCAAATTTTGCAAGTCCGAATGTGACTCCCTCCATCTTAACCAGATCCACTTTCCCATTTGGGAACTCCCGCGTCTCATCCGGCTTCTTCATACTTTTTTTCTGCATTTTCTTCATATTATTTTCTCTAAGGCACCTCAATAATCAATCAACTATAAACATCCGCCGTGAGCCTACGATGAGCCCCTGCCACCATCAAAAAACCGCCCTTCGGGGCGGTTTTTTGCCTATTAATTCTGCTTAGAAGCTGAACGTGCAAGCTGTGCCAGAGAGCACCCCCGCTCCGTTATTAAGTTGGTCGAGCCAACTCTTGAGCTGTTCTTGATATGTGCGAACCGCACCGGAAGCGACCGTGAATGGATTCGTTCCAAGCGACGTATTCGCAGCAGCCATCAATTGATTGACGGTCTGGCCGGCAGGTACGTAGAACGCATTACCATTGACCTTGCCATGTGCGACATTGAGTTCCATCGCAGCCAATTGTGCTGACAACATGTATGCCATGTTGGTCGCATTGGCATTCAAGAGCCACGAGCTGAAAGCTGTTTTATTTTGCGCGAGCGTGCCGGTGAAATCTTTGGAAGTCCCGTTTGCGCTGCGTAGATTCAATCCTGTCAGAAGCGTGAAATCAGCGGCGTTTTCAAGATTTTGACCATTCTTATTGCTCCAGAAGCCGATGGTGAGACCACCGCTCGCTACCGAGCAATAATTACCGAATGATTTGCTGTAATCGGGAGTGAGGCCCTGACCGGATGTAGTGACGGTCACGGAATAGCCGAAGGTGCCATTGCCGCAGAGATTGCCGGAGGTCGGCCATGACTGCGTCCAGTTGCCGGTTACTGACTTGCCTTCACAGACTGTGTACGTACCCGGCAAGAGTCCGCCGAAGAAGAAGTTGCCGTTCGCATCTGTTACGGTGCTCAACGTGGAATTGTCTGGCTTTTTGAGCGTAACCTGCCATCCGACAATGTTCGATTCGCTGCCGTCTTTAATGCCATTTGCATTTGCATCGTAGAACTTAAGACCGCTCAAGGCTGCAAGACGGAAGTTGCCGAAATCGTTGTCGCTCGAATTGTCACCGGAGACGACAGTGACCTGATAGCCCTCGGTGCCGTTACCGCAAGCAAAACCTGCGCCGGGGAATGTTTGTGCCCACCCTGTGCGTGCTTCTTCGCAAATAGTGTATGTACCCGGCGCGGTAGTGACTGAATATGCACCGGTGCCATTCGTTTGCGGTGCCCACGATACAGGGCCGGTTATTGCTACGTTCCATCCTGCGATAGTTGGGTCGCCGGTAACGACGCCATCGCCATTTACGTCCTCATATTTGTGACCTGAAATGGTGGCGTATCGGTAGTTGCCGAAATTGATGCCGAAGGTGGTGAGATTTTCAGAAACAACGACATTGGGATGACAGTTGTTGTTGATATCAGTGTCCGGATAAGACGCGTACCACCCGCCTTGCGCAGTTTCGCAGACAGAATATGTGCCCACGGGGACATTGTCGAAGGAATAGTCGCCGCTGGAGTCAGTAGTCGTGGCAGCCGTATAAGTACCGTCAGTGAGCGTAACTGTCCAGCCTGCCAATCCGAGCTCGCCACCATCCCAATTACCATCTGCATTGAGGTCTTCCCACTTGGAGCCTACTACCGAGCCGGAGGGATCGCCTCCACCGCCCGTGGTGCTGCCCTTGACCTTGAAATTGTCGGTCTTGTCGGTGCCGCCGTCAAATGTGGGCACGGCTGAGATCCACACTTTGTATTCGCCTCCGCCGTTGGTGGTCGTGTCATAGCCGGGGGTTATGCCGTCCGGATAGACAAGAATGTCGGAAAGTTTGTAGCACGCCACAAAGGCACCATTGACGACATGGACCGAATTGGTCAACGTGTAACCAAGGAGATCACCGTTGGGAACAGTTACTTTCGCGTAGTAATCGCCATCGGGAAGACCCGCAGAGCCAAGGTGCTGAGGTCCGCCGTCGAGGTAGACGGCGTCTTTAGATGGAAACAGGTTGACATTGGTGCCGCTGCAAGCAGCATCAGTAGTAAAAATCGCGCCCGTACTTGCAAAAGCGACCCCTGCGTAGCCGAAGCTGAACAAGAGTGCAACAAACACAACACCCACCTTTTTGATAGGGTTTAACATATAGAAACTTATTAATTAGTTGGTAACTAAAGCTAGAAAGAGCGCACGCTCAAGGCTGTGTGGACTATACACCCATTCATGAACCGGAAAATATGTGGTCTATTGTGGATAACCGTAATATCCCCGAGTCAAATCCGTCTTCTATCGCCGAGAAAAATCTTAGAGGTGTCGCCTCTTGGTTTTTTAGGACAATTATTTGTATTTTTTGTCAAGTAATTTCATGAATCCCCACCCGTCTACTGTGCATAGGCCGTGTTCTTAAGCCACGGGCTATAATGATAAACATTATGAAAAAATTCGTATCGGTATTGGTAGGTATTATCAGTTTGGCTGTTATTCCGGTCGGAATGGCGGCTGCGCTCGAGATCGAAGGCGGTTCGGACGCGAATGTGCACGTAGGAAGCGGCATTCATTCGAATGTAGAGCTTGGCGCGACTGTGAGCGACGAGAATAAGTCCGACAACGGTTCTGATGAGGAACGCGAGGTCGGCAAAGCTCATGCATCGAGCACCGTGCAATGGCACGGCAAATCGCAAGAGCATGCTTCCTCGACCAAGGGTCACGAGGACGGCGACAAGGGCGACAACGCATCGTCTTCCGACCACGGCAAGGGTTGGGGAAAGGGGGGCATTATCGGATTCTTCCGCATGATCTTCAATCTCCCCGATTCGACCACCGTAGGTCAGATCAAGGCCAAACTTGCGGCTACCACTACGGCAGACGCACATGGCGAGGGCCTCGGACTCTGGGCTCGCATCATGGGACTCTTCCACGTAGGTAACTAACATTAGCAACAGCAAAAAACCCGCCCACATGGGCGGGTTTTTTGCGTCTCTAGTTATCCACCTGCCCCCGAAGAGGGCGCAAAATCCCCTGTATGATAACAAGCATTAGCATTTACAAGTGTCTTTAATATTGCATAAACATGAATAAATGGTTGAAAAAAGTGAATAACCCTTCACTTGCACTCGTGCTCGCGTTCGCGGTACTCACCGGCGTGAGCTATCAACTCGGCGCTTCGGCGTCTTCAAACGGCAGTAATACTGCGGGTGTTTGGAGTTCGCTCAAGTCGCTCGTTACAGGCAGCGGCGCGCCGAGCGGCACGCATTATGAGCTTGAGATAATCGGCGTACCGCAGATCAAGACAGCGGACATGACCGGCAACAACGGTCATCGAATATTCGTGGGCCTCGGCAGTCAGAATGATACGGTGGGCACCAAGATAATGCTCCAACAGAGCACAGACGGCACCTTCGGTGTGCTCGATGCAAACGGCACCGACGGCTCCGCAAGTTTCAAACTTCCGGCACCGGGCAGCTACACCATCTGGGCGCGCGCGCTCGGGAAACCGGGCGGCAGCGCTACGTTGACGACATGTGCGACCGATCCGCTCACCGGCCTCCTCGTCTGCTCGACGCAAAATACGGTCTTCGTGCGCGGCACCGGCGGTAGCAAATTCAAGAACGTAACGCTTCCTCTGACGACCATACAGCTCGACCCGAGCATGACTACGGTCATATCGGCTTGTGGCGCGACGATGGTGAGCCTCTTCGATCCGTGCCTTCAGGATTACTTCTGGCAGTACGACAACAACGGCCTGAAGAATCTCCAAGTACGCTTCTATCCGAACTAACGTTCGGATTAGTGCAGCAAAAAAGCCCCTTCAAGGGGCTTTTTTGCTGCCTGTAGAAATCGTTTAGAACGCGCTTACGCCATTTGGAGTACCAAGACCAGTCGGGCCGTCGTAGCCCACTCCCGCGATGCAGAGGTAGGTGCCGCCGCAGCTGCCGTTACCACCCGAGACCACATCGTAGAGCGACGAGGCATTGGAGTACGGAATGGAATTGGCTGCTCCGGCAGTATTGCCCGAGAGCGCGTAGACAGCAGCAACAAGCGGAGAAGCGAGCGATGTGCCGCCCACCTTGAACCATCCGCTCTGACCCTGATATCCGTAGCTGTCGTAAACAGCCGCACCGCTCGCAGGATCAGCATCGGCCGAAACATCAGCGATCGAGCGTTTGGCGCAGCCCGTATCGCTCTGCCACGCAGGCTTCGATTCATACGCACTGCAACCGCTGCCAGAGCCGCTCCACACTGTCTCGCTGGCACGCGTGTTGTCCAAATTCAAGTTCAGAGTTGTACCACCCACGGCCGTTACATATTGCGAAGCTGCCGGATATTCGGCGCCGTAGCCGCTATCGCCGGAAGAAACCGTGATGGCGACATTTGGACGATTGAAGTGTCCGTCGTAGCTCGCGGAAGTCTCGCTCGAGAACTCATTGCCGCCCCACGAATTGGAAACGACGCTCGAGTGAGACGTCGCATAATCCTCTGCAGCGATGAGATTGGAGAAACCATTTGAGTTGGCCTCCACGAGAAGAATGTGGCAACCGGGACACATCGCGTGCGCCGCCTGCACATCAAGCGATATCTCGAGTGCCCAGCCGGAATTTGCGCGCGGCGCTTTTGAGCCGCCGTATTGACTTACCTTCTTGAAACAGCCGTTCCCCGTCGTACATGCGGGCAAACCAAAAGTGGTGCTGTACGTATTGAGGTCGGCTTCCGCGCGCGGATCATCGTACGCGTCAACTATCGCGATGGTCGGCGTGCCGGCAAGAGACGTGGTAGCGACTCCGTACGCTGTTTGAAATTGAACTGGTCCGTAACCGGAAGCCACGCTGTTGGTTACCTGCGGATTGCCGCGCTCGTCGGTAACGACATGCGCATGACAGCGCGCAGTATCATCGCCTGCCGGACCCGGACATACCGGAATGCTGTTTTGCGCGTGCACATTCTGCGTGCCGCCCTGATCCGCCGCAGCGTATTGAAAGCCGATAAAACTACAAATAAAAATGACCGCCGCCAAAGCAAACACGGTCAGGAACCCCGACATGCGTATTGTCATGGCAGCACTATACACTGTTTTTTATGTTTGTACAGTGAAGCGGTATGTGCATAAGAAGTGGACAGTCCCACACAGGTCGCGTGTGATAATGCGTCTTGGAACAGACGACTCAAACCAAGGAAGGGCGTCATGCGTCGATTCGTTCGTCGATTCATCGACATGATCCGCTCCTTCTTTGGGAGCGAGATAATCCAGTGCTTCTTTGTGAACAAGAAGTATGCGCGTATCGCCTACGGCGGCATTGTTCTTCTCATGATATTCCAAGGCGCCGACGTCTATGGCGCGTATTGGTCTGCGCAGGTGATGAGTAAACTCTACGGCACCTTCCAGAATCCCGTGACCAAATTAGAATACCACGAGATCACGATGTTGGTCGTCTTCATTTACTCCACGCTATTTTGGTGCGTCAATCTTCTCACCTATTACACCAAGATGATCATGGGAATGTACTGGCGCTGCGCAATGCGGCATGGGTACGGCACGATAGCCGAGGAAAACTCTTCCAAGATCAGGGGGTTGAGCCAACGAGTCATTGATGGTCCGGAACAATACGTAGAACCTGCGATCGATTTCGGCATCAACGTGTACCGAGCCATTATTGGATTCATTTCGTTCGTGGCGATGCTGTGGGTCTTGAGCGAGCATTTCCAATTCATGGTGGAATGGGTTTCGCGCAGGTACCTTCCGTTCGTCATTTACGCGATACCTGGATTTCTCCTGTGGGTGCTCGCCATTTGGTGCCTGTTCTTCGAGACGGGCATTTCGTGGTTGTTCGGCCGTATATTCAAACTGAAACGTTTGGAGGCCAAAAAACAGGGCTCGACCGCCTTCGCACGTGCCATCATCGAAAAGGTGCAGCAGTACGGTTATCTGCACGATAAGGTGGACGCAAAGCGGATGATATTCGTGACGGAAGAGCACGAAGCCATAGACAGATTGTGGTGGCGCGAGTGGAAACTCATCAGAAATTCAACTCCTCTCGTGCTGTGGAAGGGCATATTCGGCTACTTATTTAGCCTTGGCCCGCTCCTCCTCTTTGGCTACTACGTCGCCGTGCCGCTGTTCTCGGACCAAAACGGTGTCCTCCAGTTCGCGCTCACCTACGCCATCATGCAGCAAACGCTGATAGCGATGGGAGAGATCCACAAAGCACTCGGTGTGGGTGCTGAATCGTGGTCGATCATCACGAAGCTGCAGGGCACGGGCAAGCGCATGCGTGAAATTGAGCCCGCAGCAAGTTCAAAGATCTGAGACCGCCCCACCAATCGTGAGGCGGTCTTTTTACTTCTCCACAGGCACAGATCGCCTCTTCCATAACGGCGCTACAGTTGAGAGAGAAGAAAAAAATATAAGGAGTGAAACGTCATGCACCGGAACATCCGCGACGTCGGACTTCCGCTCATCTTTCCCCCCACCTTCAAATGGGGCAGCGCGACCGCGCCGCACCAAGTCGAGGGAAGCCCCAATAGTAATTGGGGCGCGTGGGAGCGCTCGGAGCGACGCATCAAAGAATTGGACGACAAGGGCAAAGACCTACATCAATATATTTCGGGTCGCGCCTGTGAATTCGACGACCGTTTCCGCGAAGACATGGGGCTCGCACGCACGCTCGGCCACAATGCGCTTCGTTTAGGCGTGAATTGGGCGACCGTCGAACCGAGACAAGGCGAATTCGATCGGAGCGTTCTCGAGCTCTATCGCACCAAGCTCTTGACCGCTCGCAGATTGCAACTCGAACCCGTGTTGACCCTGTATCACTGGACGCATCCGGATTGGTTTGAAAATACCGGAAGCTGGAAACGCGACGACGCGCCGGAGCTTTTTGCTCGGTACGTCGAAGAGACGCTCAAGTACGTGGGCGATCAGGTCACGTTCTACACGGTGCTCAACGAGCCCAACGTGTACGGCAATTTCTCTTTCCGCTATGGCCAGTGGCCGCCGCAGGAGCGCGATGAGGCCGGATTCCAAAGCGTGATGAAAAATCTGGCGGAAGCGCACAGGCGCGCCGACAATCTCATTCTCGAAGTCAACCAGAACGCCATGGTGGGCATCGCGCAAGGGGTCAACTGGAACGAATCAAGCGATCCGGAGCTGAAAGCGCTGCATGATTCATGGTCCAACGATTTCGTGGATTCCATCATGGCGCAGCTCGATTTCATCGGCGTCAATGTATACATGCACTGCGAATACGAGCACGGTGAAAAGCCGATACTCTCGTGGGAAGGCAACGATCCGTGCACGGAAAATCCTGTGCGCTCCGGTGATCTATCTACGGGTGAGATCGGCGGTGCCATGTGTCCGCGCGCACTCTACGAGGTGGTCAAAGAGTATTCTGGGCATTATCCGTTGCCCATCATGGTGACGGAGCATGGCCACGCCATTCCCGAAATGGAAGACAATAGGCGCTGCTGGTATATCTGGGAATCGCTCAAGTGGCTGCACAAGGCAGTCTGCGAAGACGGCGTGGAACTGCTCGGGTATCTTCATTGGGCATTGCTCGATGACTTTGAGTGGGGCGCGGGATTTGATCCCAAATTCGGTCTTATCCATGTGGATCGCTCCACGATGGTGCGCACGCCACGCAAGTCGGCCTATCTCCTTCGCGACATCATCTCCGCCGGCGGTCTGACCGAAGAGATCGCACTGCGATATCGCGACCTCATCAAACATCCGAACGAAAAGTAAAAGAACTCAAGCCGCCTCGAATTTCGGGGCGGTTTTGTTGTCCCCACGATATCCCCCTGCCTGAAAATTCGAAAAAAACGCGCTGATAAACTTTTATCTAGTGCAATAAGAAAGGAAACGCCATGCGCAGGAATGTGTGCGACGTGCAGTTGCCGGTGCGATTGCCTCTCAAATTCTGGGGAGGCGCCACTTCGGGCCATCAGGTCGAAGGAGGCTTCAACAGTAATTGGAGCAATTGGGAAATTTCCGAACAACGAGTCAAGAAGCTGTGGGACGAGGGAAAAAATCCCGACGATTTCATCTCCGGACGCGCATGCGAATTCGACACGCGTTTCTGCGAAGATCTCGTTCTTGCGAAATCGCTCGGCCACAATGCGCTGCGTTTTGGCATCGGCTGGGACACGGTGGAACGCGCGCCCG
>CAZHOB010000036.1:0-15555 GCA_964534465.1 uncultured Candidatus Saccharibacteria bacterium | reverse complement strand
AATCGGACCTTCGACCTCTGTCTTATCAGGACAGCGTTCTACCACTGAACTACACCCGCATTGTTTAACCCTCCTTCACAACGAACTAAAGACTCTGACACTCTCTCGAACTTGGTATCATCCACCGGAACTACAGCCGCGTCAATTTTTTGTCGTTATTCACAGCTGGACAAAAGTGATGTTAGCAAAAAAGTGGCCTCACTGCTAGTATTCAGCCATCTGCGGAAACGACGCGGATTTTCCTTTTCAACACAAAGGAGTGTTCCTTGAAAATCGCATCAGTGATCCTCTCTGCAGCCCTTTTGTTGGCGGCCGGTATGCCCGCCATGGCGGACCAAGCGACCGGGGCCGGTTCGACATTCGTCTATCCCGTCCTCGCCAAATGGGCCGACACGTACAAATGGCAGACAAGCGACGAAGTGAATTACCAGTCCATCGGCTCGGGCGGCGGCATCGCGCAGGTGAAGAGCCGCACAGTGGATTTTGGCGCTTCCGACATGCCGATGAAGCCTGCGGAGCTCGAGAGGCTCGGCCTCGCGCAGTTCCCGCTTGTCGTGGGTGGCGTCGTTCCGGTCGTGAATCTTGCGGGCGTCAAGCCGGGCGAGATACGATTCACGGGCCCGCTCCTCGCGGATATTTTCCTCGGGAATGTCACCAAGTGGAACGACCCGCGCCTCCGCACGCTTAATCCCGAACTACACCTTCCGGCAGCCGACATCATCGTTGTGCATCGCTCGGACGGTTCCGGCACCACCTTCAACTGGGCCAATTACCTCTCGAAGGTCTCTCCGGAGTGGAGAGAGCGCGTGGGCGAAGGTACCGCGGTCGAATGGCCGCTTGGTATCGGCAGCAAAGGCAACGAAGGCGTCGCAGTGTCTGTGAAGAACACGCCGTTTTCCATCGGCTACGTGGAATATGCATACGTTATGCAGAACCACATGACCGATGCCCTCGTGCAAAACAAGGCCGGCACATTCGTGCGCCCCGAAATGCTGACCTTTCAGGCAGCTGCATCGAGCGCGGACTGGGCCGGAAGCACAGACTTCTACCTCATCATGACTGATGCGCCGGGCGGCAACGCGTACCCTATCGCAGCAACCGTCTTCGTCTTGATGCCGAAGCAACCGCGCGATCCGGGGCGCGCCAAAGTCGCGATGAAATTCTTCAAGTGGGCGCTCGAGCAGGGTCAATTGCAAGCACTTTCGCTCGATTACGTACCGCTGCCGAATCTCCTCGTCAGACAGATCGAGAATTACTGGAGAGCGAATCTTCCTGCTTTTGAGTGAGTTCTTTTCCCCGCACTTTCTTGAATATTAGAAAGTGCGGGGTTTTTTTTATTTACCACACTTCGCTCGGAGCGATATGGACCGGCTTCGCTGCGGAGAGAGGCATGCCATCATAGCTTGGCTTGCCATTTTTTGGCGTAATGTCTTTGACCTCTGTAGGCAAACCGATACGCGCAAGCTCTTTGATGAACGGATCCGGATCGAGCTCTTCCACGTTGACCATCGTCTTGGGATTCCAAAGCCCTTTTGCGACGAGTATCGCAGCCGCTATAGGCGGCACGCCGGCGGTGTACGAGATCGCTTGCGACTCAACCTCTTTGTAACAAGCGGCGTGATCGCAGTTGTTCCATATCAATACTTCGCGCCACTTGCCGTCTTTCCAGCCCTTCACGAGATCAGCGATGCACGTGTATCCCGTATACGTCTTGGCGAGCGATGCCGGATCCGGCAGCACGGCTTTGAGCACTTTGAGCGGCACGACTTTCACGCCTTCCGCCGTCGTGACCGGCTTTTCCGAAAGCATACCGAGGTTGCGCAAGACGCCAAAGACATTGAGGTAATGATCGCCAAAGCCCATCCAAAAACGGATGGAGCGCGCGGCTATATTTTTCGAGAGCGAGTGGAGTTCGTCGTGACCGTTCAAGTAGACAGGGCGCTTGCCGACCACCGGAAATGTGTAATCCCACCGCTCGCTGTGCACCGGCCGCATGATCCACTTTCTGTTTATCCATGTCCAGACCATCTTGAATTCGCGGAAATTGATCTCGGGATCGAAATTGGTGGCAAAATATTTGCCGTGCGTGCCGGCGTTCACATCGAGGATGTCTATCGAGTCTATCTTGTCGAAGTGATGCTTCGCCGCAAGCGCAGCGTACGCATTGACGACGCCGGGGTCGAATCCGACGCCGAGTATCGCGTTGATGCCGGCTTTTTTGCACGCGGCTTTTTTCTTCCATTCATAATTGGCGTACCACGGTGGATTTTCCGCCACCTTGGCAGGATCTTCGTGTATCGCGGTATCCATGTAGGTAACGCCGGCGCGGATGCAAGCCTCGAGTACCGACATGTTAATGTACGCGGTGCCCAAATTGAGAACAATGGAAGAGTGTGTTGTCTTGATGAGCTTCACCATTTCATCTACGTTCATTGCATCCACCGGCTTCGCTTGGATCTTGCCCCCCTTGTCTTTCTGCGACTTTTTCCGCCGAATGCTCGTGATAATATTCTCGGCCTTCGCGAGCGTGCGGCTCGCGATGACAATATCGCCCAGCACGTCGTTGTTCTGCGCGGCTTTGTGCGCCGTCACGTGCGCCACGGCGCCCGCGCCCACGATCAATACGTTGGGTTTCATTTCTGATGAAGAAATTAAGAAACGCTTTTACGGAAGTCATCATACGAGAACTCGCGCGCAATATCAATGCTCCCGTCCAGTCGCTTGACCACGATGGAGGGCATTTGTACGCCGTTAAACCAATTCATCTTCACCATCGTGTAGCGCGCTGCGTTGTCGAATATCACAAAGTCGCCTGCGGCAAGTTTTTTTGGGAAATTGTATGTTCCCCACACGTCGCCTGCGAGGCAGGTGTTGCCTGCGATGGTGTATTTATGCGAGCCCTTTTTCTGAAGCACGATCGTCGCGTCCTCTTTGTAGATCAAATTATCGAGCATGTGGGTTTCGACCGCGGCGTTGATGATCGCGGTATCTCCATCGTTGTGGACGATGTCCTGCACCTGCGTGACCAGAAAGCCGGCCATCGTGACTGCCGCATCACCCGGCTCCAGATAAACCTGCACACCGAATTCGTCCGCGAATTTCTTTAGCCGCTCGCAGAATTTGTCGAGCGGATATCCTTCGCTTGTGAACGCTATACCACCGCCGAGACTCACCCACTGGATTTTCTTAAGAATGTCTCCGTAGTCCTTCGCTATTTGTCCGAGTATTTTTGAGAACGCCTCAAGATCATTGTTCTCGCAGTGCACGTGGAACATAAGTCCGGATATTTTGCTTACGACTTTTCGGATCTCATCGCTCTCCCGCACGCCAAGGCGGCAGCTTTTGCGAGCTGGATCAGAAAGATCGAAGTGGGAATAGCTCACGCCCGGGTTGGCCCTAAGGCCGATCGGCACACCTTTTGCGACGCCGTAAAAGCGCTCCAGCTGCGAAACGGAGTTAAATATGATCTTATCTGCTATCTTGCGCGCCTTTTTGAGCGCTGCTTCGTCGTACGCGACGCTGTATGCCTGTGTCTCGCCGCCGAATTTCTCATGGCCGAGCATGACCTCATAGATCGAACTCGATGTAGTCCCGTCCATGTATTTCGCCATGAGCGGAAAAACAGACCATGTGGAAAAACATTTCAGCGCGAGAACTGATCGTGCACCGGAATTATCCCGAACATACTTTATTTTTTCAAGATTTTTTACGAGCAATGATTCGTCGATGAGGTAATACGGCGTCTTTATTTTTGGATGTGCCGCAGCGAGGGCGTGAATTGACTGTTGTTTCATGATACCGATGCTATCAGAATTACTGTTCGGGAACAATCAAACGGCGCCTGCGGATAAAATTCGTAATTCCTTTTTCGGGTGACTGTGCGTCATTGACATCGACGACTGTCTTTATCACATCTTCAGAAAGATCTCCCGCCTCCGGTCCGATATGAATGGTCCGGTCGGTATCCATTCGTGCAACCACGGGAAAATCATTCCGGTCATAGAATTTCGTATTCCCGGCCATAGTCGGCCGATCGGAGGTTTGCACATAGAGATCCGTCTTATTCAGTCGCCGAAGTTCCTCCGCAATGTGCTCAAGCAACCGGACTCCGTATCTTTGCCCCTGCAGTTCCTTTTTTACAAAAAACCATCCGAGCCAAGCGTGCTCCGGAGAGTCGCCTTCGAATTCCGAAAATCCCGCAATGCCAATGACCTCTCCCGTTCTATCGCTCTTAGCTACCCAATAATTTTTATTGCGTTCTCGAGCGTCTCCGTACTTTGTGTCGGGATAAAGATCCGGGAATTGTGATCCAATATCGCGCCCCGCGCCTTCCCACTGCGTGTCCAAGAGCTTTATCGCAGCATCTACATCAGCGGCGTTCTGTCCCGAAAGTTTGGTGAATGATACTTTGAACGATTCCAGTCCACGTCCTTCTTGTCCATCCATAAAGGTTTTTGCATTCTACAGCACTTTTCTTCATTGCGTCATTTGTTTGACATATGTGCACGCATGATGTATATTGCTGCGCAGTTCTGATGCATTCTCGGACACGGAGAGAAACCATGAGAAAGCTGGAGAAAATCGAGATTCGCCAGATCGACCCCAAGAACAAGAAGGACAGCGGGGCCATCAAGCGCTGGGCGTGGCTACTGGACAACCTGTCATGGGGTACACCAAGTGATCCATATCCGAAGAAGGCGATGGAGGAGATCGAGTACGTCCTTGTCGCCTACGGCGCATTCATCGGGGACAAGCTCGTCGGCGCGGCGTGCGTGACTGATTTCCATTCGAGCTCGGACGGCCAGGACCGGGATGCACTCTACTTCGCACTTGCCGTCATCGATCCCAAATACAGAAATCGAGGAATATGGGAGATGCTCTACGGCCGGCGCCTCGAATGGCTGTCCGGTCGACCCGGTCGCGTAGTGACGACGGGCGAAAACCTGACTCACATGAGTCGTCTATGCGATCGTGGCTGGAAGCCCTATCGCATGGGGCGCAACGAAAGGGGCGACAGCTTCCTTGTCCTGGAGCTGCTTCGCTGAAACGAACCAGTAGAATAATTCGGTCCCGCGTTCGCCGGGGCCGATATTTTTTTATACGTTCAAAAACCCCTTTTTATAAGCGAGCTCGGCGTTCAGGATGCCGCCGCCTGCGGCTCCGCGGACGGTGTTGTGGCTAAGGGCGACGAAACGATAGTCGAGCACGTTGCAGGGTCGAAGGCGGCCGACGGTGACGGCCATCGCCTTGTCCGCGTCGCGGTCTTTGCGCGGCTGCGGACGATCCGGCTCTTTGCGATAGATGATGGGCTGCTTTGGAGCCATCGGGAGCTTCAGGGACTGCGGCTCGCCGCGGAACTTTTTCCAGATATCGAGTATCTTTTTTTCCGTCGGGCGCTTCTTGCCAAAGCCGACCGAGACGCACGCGAGATGTCCGTCACTCACCGGCACGCGATTGCAGTGCGCGGATATCGCGATACCTTTTGCGGCGATTATTTTCCCTTTTTTTATTTCGCCGAATATTTTGAGCGGCTCTGTCTCGGTCTTTTCTTCTTCGCCGCCGATATAGGGCACGACATTGTCTATCATGTCGAGACTCGCTACACCGGGATATCCCGCGCCAGAGACGGCCTGCATCGTCGTTATCATGAGCTGCTTCACATCGTACCCGGCATCGATGAGCGCATATATCGGCGTGAGGTAACTCTGCAAACTGCAGTTGGGCTTCACGACCACAAATCCCTTTTCCCAGCCGTTGGTTTTTTTCTGATCCTTGATAATATCCAAATGCTCCGGATTTATTTCCGCAATAAGCATGGGGACATTCGGCGTACTGCGATGCGCAGAGGCATTGGAAAAGACGGGCAAGCCGGCGCCCGCATACGCATTTTCCGCCTTGCGAATAGCGTCTTTGTCCGACATCTCGAAGGCCGAAAAAACCAATCTGCACTCTTTGGCCGCACTCTCCACATCGGCGACATCATGCACGATGAGCGAGGCCACCTCACGCGGAATATCACCTTTCACCTGCCAGCCACTGCGAAGCGCCGCTCGGTATTTTTTGCCGGCCGAACGCTCCGACGCCGCGACGTATGCGACGTAAAACCACGGGTGGTTTGAGAGCAAATGAATATACTGCTGCCCGACCATGCCGGTCGCGCCCAAGATACCGACGGGAATTCTTTCAGGCGTTTGCATATTATTTTTTGACGTGCGCCGACCTTCCCATAAATGCGCTGTAGATAGTGCGGATGGCCGACGGGCCGTCGTCATCGCGTACGCCCACGACGATGTTGATCTCGCTTGCGCCCTGATTGAGGAGGATGATGTTGATATTCGCCTTTCCGAGCGCGCTGCACAAAATGCCCGCCATGCCCGGCGTATGCGCCATGCCGAGGCCCACGGTGCAGATGAGCGTCAGCTTGTCGGTGATGCGTATCGAATCGGGACTACATGCGCGCATCAGCGCTGCGAAGAGCGCCTCTTGTTTTGGCGCGAGGTCGGCGCTCTCGACAACGAAGCTGAGCGAGTCGACGGTCCCCGGACAATGGTCGACGCTCACGCCGCAACGTTTAAAAACATTTGCTGCGCGCGCAAGAAATCCGACCTCGCTGTTCATGCCGTCTTTCAAAAGCGTGACGACACTATACCCGCTGCGCCCCGCGATGCCCGTGATGGTATGCCGCGGCTTGGATATTTCATTGACGATCATGGTCCCCTCTTTGGTCGGCTCATCGGTGGCGCGCACATGTATCGGAATGCCCGCGAGCCGCACGGGAGCGACGGCGTTTTCGTGAAAGACGTTGGCACCCATAAAAGAGAGCTCGCGCAATTCGCGGTACGTCATGATGGGAATTTTTTTGGGTTCTATGACGATGCGCGGGTCGGCCACGCGGATGCCGAGCACATCGGTCCAATTCTCGTACACAGAAGCCTTAGTAAGCGCTGCAACGATCGCGCCGGTGATGTCGGAGCCGCCGCGCGGAAACGTATGTATCATCCCATGCGTATTTGTGCCGTAAAATCCGGGCACAACAACGCCGCGCTTCGCTTTTTTATCGAGACCGAGTCGTGCAGCACGCTCTTTGGTCGCCTCCATATCGAAGGTGCCCGATTGGTCGAAGGTAATGAATTCCGCGGCATCCACGAATTCAAATCCCGTCGCCGCGGCCACTATCTGGGCGCAGAGCCACTCTCCGCGGCTCAGTGCGAAATGGTGGAGCGCTGCGCGCCGCAGTGGTTTCGCGTCTTTTTGGATAGTCTTAAAAAGCACCTCGACATCTATCTCAAGCTTGAGTTCTTCGACGATGCCAGAGATGCGCGTTTTTATCTTCTCGAGAAGCGCACCGGCATCAGCACGCGGCGCTATGCCCCACGCGGCAAACATGTCGGTGACCTTTTCGTCTTCCGGATGGCGTAAGCCCGGGGCGGAGACGACGATGTACCGCCGGCTCTTATCGCTCGCGATTATTTTGACGACTTTTTTGATGCGCGCCGCATCGGCAAGCGACGTGCCTCCGAATTTCGCGGTTTTGTATCCCGTGTTCATTGCTCACACTATGCGTTTCTCACGGAGAAATGCAATAATAATCCACTGGACTTTTTTGAAAACTGTTGGACGGCAGCCCTGCCTGCCGGCAGGGAGTCGGGACGGCGGCACGGCGTTTTCTCGTCTGCGCGGGTTTCTGGTCGACGGCCGCCGCACTTTTTTGCCGCCGTGCAAAAAAGTGCGGACGGACTAGCATCGCAGACGAGAAAATGCCGTGCTGCCGTCACCGAGAGAAGGTTTCAAAAAAAACTACATCTCCCGCAAATAACCCCAGTTGTGCAGTTTGTCCGAATCCTCCGACCAACGATCGCCGATGTCAGTGCGGTAGTACATGTTGGGAATTAAAATATTTGAGATGCGACTGTACGCCTGCTGCTGCGCCTGTTTCATCGTCTGACCGTTGCCCACGATAATGACAACGCAGCCCGAATAGCCCGCCACCACCCACTCGTCGTTGACGAGCTTCACATCGCCCATGTGCACACCCTCGGAGTTGTTCTTTTTGAATACGATGGTCGTATCCTTGGACGTCCGGTCGAAGAGTCGCCGATCTTCGAAGGGAAATGGCGCGACCGCGAGGAGCACTCCCACCTGAAATCCTTTCTTCGTCTTGATCTCGAAATCCGCACCTGTCACGAGATTGTAAATGAACTCGCTCGAGGGCATCATGATGCCGTCTTGCTGTATCTGTATCGTTGGATAGCCGACACGGCATGTGAACTCGAGCGGATAGATGCCGTTGTTGTTGACGATACAGTTGAGGTCGATATAGCCGACGAAGCCTTCCGCAGCAAGAGATATCTCGAATTTTTTCAGCGTCGCGTTGAAGAGGCGATTCGGCGAGCTCCAGAACATGCTCGTACCCATCTCGCCTGTCTGCGGCCCCACCTCGCCGGGGAACAATTTTTTGTGTTCGAAGTTGATATTGATCGGCGTAATGAACCGTTTGCCGTTGAAAAAAGCACCACAAGCGACTTCCACGCCGTTGACCTTTTTCTGCAATTGGAAATATTTGATCTTGTTGGCCCAGACGCGCTTGTATGTCTCGAGCGTACGGATGATATCGCTGCCATCCTCCTCCTGCCCCACGAAGAGCAGGCTCTTGTTGTTGGCTGCCTTACCGGAGGGCTTGAAGACGTACGGGCCGGGTATGGCCTTTACATAGGCGATGGCTTCGTCGAAGTCACTGAAAGTGTTGTGCGTAAGGGTGGAAACGCCATGTTTCTTGAGCTCGTCCTG
The DNA here is from genome assembly GCA_964534465.1 of uncultured Candidatus Saccharibacteria bacterium. Lineage (GTDB taxonomy): Bacteria > Patescibacteriota > Minisyncoccia > Phycocordibacterales > UBA2100 > UBA10103. Next base: position 6,768 of record CAZHOB010000036.1, on the reverse strand, counting down.
CCCGAATCCCCTGTCGTCCTCAAGCTTATCGGTGTACGGCGTACCGCCAAAAACGAGCTTGCCCGCGGCACGCAGTCGCTTGGCGTGCGCCCCCTGCCCGAGCGTATCGTCAAAGACGATGATATCGGCCCAGTCGGCCTCCTCTTTCCAGCTCTTCACTTTTTCGAAGAATCCGTCACCTATGCCGTCATCCTCGTGCTCGATATATACCTTGACGTCATGCCCCTCCTTCTTCACCTGCCACGCGACATCTGTGCAAAGCCCGACGTACGAGACGAAGAGAAATTTCTTTTTTTCCATTTACCTACATTCTCTAACGGAATTTCAGCTCTTGCAACCGTTTTTTGGCTAATCTGTGTTGCCAGAGAATAATATTTGCGTATACTCACGCCAGAAGACCGAGCTTGGAGGAAGATTACATGGAGATAATCAGGGCAGGGCATCGCTTCAAACGACCGGAGCACTTTCCCTATTCCGTGGTTGAATATCGATGCTTCTACGGCTGCGATTACAGTCTCATCGCAACACAAAGCGCAGATGATCGGGAAAGAGACCTGAGGAACGGTACCGATGTCGGCTCGCGCATGGCTGAGGTGACCAGAAGATCCGGCTTTGAGCTGAAGGACATCAGGGTCATCTATTTCAGCGAGGGCGAAGGTATCACCGTCGCGCAACTTTTGGCGGAATCGCTTGCCGACATGCACACCTATCCTGAATCCGATTGCTGCGCGCATGTCTGGCTCGATTACTGCTCATGGCAGCGTGACAATTCCGACAAGGCTCGGAAGTGGTGGAGGGGGATGACGAAGCTTCTCAAACCGGACCTCGTGAAAAAATTTGATCCCATTTATGTTCCGGTCCATGCTTCGCGTGAGCTCGCTCGCTCACTCGCGTTAGCAGCTTAATTTGTTCATTGGACGGCGCCTGCGAGGCGCCGTCTTTTTTTAGTTATGCACACTTTGTGTCCAAACTCTTAACTTTTTCGAAATGGCATGTATTATTGCGGTATTGTCAGGTGCCTAATTAATTATGTACATCAGAAATGAGTCAAACAGCGATACGGATTGGGGTTCACGTTGATGTTCCTCGTTCCGCGAAAAAGGACGATAGTGTAATTCGTGCCGATTATAAGAAGCGCAATGCGTGGGGACTGCTCTCTTCCATCGACCTGCGCAATTGCAATCCGGAAAAGATCCGGAGCGCCCATGAGATAAAGCGGTTCGTCGTCGAGCTGTGCGAGCGCATCGGGATGAAGCGGTTCGGTGAGACGGTGGTCGTGAATTTCGGCGAGGACGAGCGGGTGGCGGGATATTCCATGACACAGCTCATCGAGACGTCGCTCATCTCGGCACACTTTGCGAATGCGACCAACACGACTTACCTCGATATCTTCTCCTGCAAGTACTACAACCCGTACGAAGCCGCCGAATGGTGTAAGGAATTTTTCGAAGGCTCCGACTACAAACTCCACTACACGCTTCGTATTTAATTCGCAAACAAAGAGAAAGCCCCCGCCGACGGGGGCTTTTTCATATTAGTGCTTATGCTCGTGATCGTGTTCGCAATCACATTTGCCGCAGCATTCGTGCTCGTCCTTCTTTGCGCGAGGGCGCGAAAGACGCAGGACGAGGGCGGCAATGAGACCGAGAACTATCAGCCACCAGACGAATACCTTGAGCGCGATGAAGCCAAGAATGCACAGGCCGAGAGCTATCAACAGGATCCGGAAAGTCATGGCTTTCTCCTTTCTGCCTTCAGTATATCTCCAAATAGAAACGCCGACCCGTGAGAGTCGGCGTTTGGTCAGGCGCGTCTGATACCGCACTTCGTGAGAACATAATTGCCAAGAGCAACTCCCGCGATCCATGCCGTGAATCCAATGAGGCAAAGAGCAAACCATGCCTTTTGCCACACGGAGCCGTAGTCTGTCCTTTTCGCAGTCATGGTTCTCCTCCTTCGGGAATGGTGTGATCGACCACGCGCGCGGGGCATGTGATCTGCCCAGGGTGCGTAGCGTACTGAAAGATGAGGTATGCGGCGGAGCCGGCTATCACGACGCCCATGCCTATACGCCACGGGTCGCGCCTGCGACGATGGACGTATTCGACGAAGCCGACGAAGCAGATAGCAGCGGCAAGTATCGCGAATACCGGAGCACTCTCTGCGACGATACTCATCGAGCCTTAGCTCAATGCTCGTGAGAGCAGCCGCAGTTGCCCGAAGATTTGGGCGTCTCGCGGTGCGCATGCTCAGCGACCGTTATGGTCGACTCTTCCAGGGGGGCGAGGGCCCTGCCACCCGCAATACTCTCGGACGCAATGGTCGCACCAACAATCGCATCTTCCGATGCTTTTTCGCTCTTGCCCTTGCCGAGAGAAAAAAGCACCCACACGATCGTTGAGATTCCGGCCACGCACAGAAGTCCAAATACGACATTTCCTAGCATGTGACGCTCCCTTGTTTGCTTTCACTACAATACAACACTCTGAAAATAAATCAAGGCAATCAAAAGCCGGTCAAAAAAAGCGCCACGATGGTATCGTGGCGCTTTGGCTATTCTCTGTTCTTTTTGCGCTGCGCAAAACTGATGACGTTGGCACCATCTTTGGGTGCATCGATATGCGTGCCTTCACCATTGATCTTTTTTAAGATCTTCCGCGCGCCGACCAGAAGTGGGCCCTCGCTCAGACTTCCGCACGACTGTCGTATGAGCTGACGCAGCCCGTCGCGACATTTTTCACACTTGTCGGTCACTATGTGTTCGTATGCCTGATGCGCCGTTATCTCGTCGAGGACCACGTGTGAACGCCACACCATGTGGCCCACATAGAGCGTCTTCAGGTCGAACATAAAGAGTTCGAATTCGGGGTGTGCACGCAAGAAAAGCTCGTCCTGCTGCCACACCGGTATCTTCGTGTGTTTGGTCATCTGCGTTCTCCTGCTCTCTACTCTAGCAGTGGGGACCCCATTGCCTCAAAGCCAAAGAATACATATAGTGCGACGCAGACAAACACTGAGGGAGCCGTGGCAATGTCAGAATTTCTGAGCAAGTACTGGACACTACTCATCATCGCGACACTGTTCGCGCTGTTCATGGCACTCGCACCGAAGAACGCGAGATCGGAGAAAGTACATCCGCTGTGTCAGCGGACGTGGGGTGTTGTATTCGAACTCTATGCAACAGAAAACGGCGCGACTTTCATAAAGTCGCGCCGTAATTTTCAGAGTTCATGTGCCGATCAATTCTCGATATTCGGCTTTCCTTTGATACTTCACGAGGTGACCGAGATACGTCATGTTCTCGTCGCTGGGCTCAAAGGTGCGCCAGAGGCTTTTTGGTGCGCCGCGCGTGGGCAGGCCGATGTAGTCAAGCGCATGCGACTTGCGAGCGAAATGAGTGCCTTTTTGGTGCGGCACCTGATGCAGGAGCGCGCCCGTCACATCGCCACGCTCATCAGCTACGAGGAGGACGACCAGGAGGGCGAGCACTCCGCTGGTCTCGCACGAGGCCAAGACGACGTAGTGACCGGCATGAACGTCTTCGTAGGTAAGAGGCTTGGGCAGTGCCATGATGTTTCTCCCTTTTCTGGCCGAACTATACTCAAAAACATCGGCAAAGCAAAAGCGCACGGCATGACCGAGCGCTTAGTAGGAATTCACTTTTTGCACTGACCGCCGCAGCAGTCGGATGATTTTGTCATTGTCCGGGCGACTACGCCAATAGCGAGTAAGAACATAAGCAGACCAAACGCCGCCTGGCCGACCATGTTTTCTTGGACAAATCCGAGGTGCGATAAGAAACCGGACGCTACACCAAAGAGGGCGCACGCGCCGATCTTGTACCAGTTACTCACCATCGTTCTCCTTCTGTGGACACTGAGAGAACTATAGCAAGAGCACAAAAGCGGCGCGAGCTAAAGCTGCGCCGCCATGATCAACGCTTATTGTTCTTATCGCGGCAGCAATCCATTGGTTTCTCCGCATTTTTTCTACCGAGCCATGCGCATACGCCGGCAGCGATGCCCGAGGCGACCGAGAGGCCGAACAATACGGTGGCCGCGTTTTGATCAGCCTGCTCCGCGACGAACAAGTTCCAAAGACCTCCAAAGGAGGCACAGAGCCATATAATAGTGAAAACTTTTGCCACGTTATTTCTCCTTGTGTGAGCGCTGTGGGCACTATACCAGCAACAGAAAAGCGGCGCGACTATATGGTCGCGCCGCATTTTTTCAATCTTTCTTGCACTGACCACCGCAGCAATCGTGCTTTTCCTCGGCTTTCGGCGTTTTCGGCGCGAACAAAACGAGAATAAATGCAGCGACCGATAACACGACGAACACAACCCCTGAAGCCACGACTACAAAGGACGGTGCAGACAGGACGGACAGCACGATCGTCAGTACTGCGAACGTTAATCCTAAGGGTGCAAACTTCTTCCCTAACTTATACATGACAGTTCCTTTCAATGTTTGCCTGCCGCCACTATAACGTAAGTCCAGTGAACACTCCAGGACGCAAAAAGCCGCGAAGTCTGTGGACTTCGCGGCTCGATAGTTCTTCGCTTTAAGCTAGTGCTCGCTTTAGGATACGGCTTTAGCGGAAAAGCGGCTGTACAAAGCACTGCCGACGGCCGCAACGACGATGCCGGCAAAAAAGATGAGCTGCTGCTCCGAGCTGGGATTCAGCTTGAGGAACACGCTAGCGACCGTCCCGTAGCCTACTCCGACTATGGCGCAGCCGGTCCAAGCAATGGCCTTATTCTTAGTCATGGACTATCTCCCTGTTGGTGTCCTACAAGCAGTGTACCTATTAATCGCGGGGCACGCAAAAGCCGCCCTTCTCGGGCGTTTTTGCTTGATCTCAAACACAACCACTTTTACTTACAGTAATTCTTTAATTTACACTCTTTTGTTCCGTCCATTTTACCCCGTCCGGAAGCCAGAGGCTTCTATACGGGGTTCCCATAGTCTTTCCTATGTGTCACGCATCATTTTGAGTTGAATGCGATCACTCGTTGAGTACTCGATCGAGATACTCAAATCGACGAACGATCCATTTAAGGACCTTCTTTTTGAATGAATCCACGAGCAGCTTCCGCTACCCGTGCCTTGTTACGACTTAGTCTTTGTCATTGAGTTTGCCTTGGTACATTACAAGAATGTGCTTCGGGCACTCCCAACTTCCCTGACTTGACGGGCGATTGTGTTCTCGAATCTGAGAATTGACGTTCCCACGCAGCGAGCGGATTTCCCGCACTGCGCGAGCTCAATGCATGCGCTGTTTCAAGTTGAACAACTCTCGTAGTCCTGATTCCGTCTTGTGAGACCCTTTTGCAAGGAGTTCCATCATCGAGCAGAAGATCTCGAAATCGTTCCTTTTGGAAACGAATCGGAGCTGGTGCTTTTTGAAGAACGGAATGATTATCGTTTGAAGTTCTTCCCACCGGAAGACTTCATAACGATAACAATGCTGATGATTCGGGCGTGCGTCTTTTTGAAAATAGACACTTCCGGCTCCGAAGAAATCTTTGAGCGCGTAGAGAATGTCTTTGTCTTTTTCGATGAGTTTTATGTAGAATTTTGGCTCTACCATGACCCGTCGGACTGATTTTCTCTCCACATCTGGATTTCGCACGTAAATAGTGAAGCTTCCTTCACCATCCACGAGCCCGACAACATATTCGGGACTTAGATTTTGCTTTGAGTGAGTCCTTTTTTGCATATGAGTGCAAATACTATGACTCAGCTGACTTCTGACGCTGCGTCAGATTCATTGTACTTCATTTCTGAAGTAGCAGCATCAGATCTCCACAGGTAACACGCGTATCTGTTCTAAACATCCATTTCAAGCTTTTCTAAGATCTTCCCTATCCTCACCACCCATTGATAGGTCGATCGGCTTTTGTGCGAATTGGCTGTTCTTTGCTTTCAGATCCTCCACCGAAACTCTCGCGAGTATCGGCTATCTTTCAGCTACGCTCTCGCCGGGTGACGAGAGGTGCGGATTTTAACCGCATAGATGCGCGCACTGCTGTGCGCTTTTATTGTGAGTACAAGGCTTGAGAACGTATTCACCGCGGTGTGGCTGACCCGCGATTACTAGTGATTCCGGCTTCACGAGGTCGGGTTGCAGACCTCGATCCGAACTGGCGCCGCTTTTGAAAGATTTGCTCCGTCTTACGACATTGCGCCTCGTTGTAACGGCGATTGTAGCGCGTGTGCAGCCCAGGACATCAGAGGGACATGCTGACTTGGCGTCATCCTCACCTTCCTCCCCCGTGAGGGGGCAGTCTCGCCTGACAAATATAACAGGCAACGAGGGTTGCGTTCGTTACCCCACTGAAGGGAACAGTTCAAACCACGAACTGACGACAGCCATGCATCACCTGTCCTACACCCTCGAAGGCTTCCTAGCTTTCGCTAGGCGTGCAGTAGGATTTCTAGCCCTGGTAAGGTTCTTCGCTTAGCGACGAATTGAGCCACACGCTCCACCACTTGTGCAAGCCCCCGTCTATTCCTTTGAGTTTTAGTCTTGCGACCGTACTACCCAGGCGGTCAACTTAACGCGTTAGCTTCGCCTCCCAGAGGGTCGATACTCCGGAAAGCCAGTTGACATAGTTTAGGGCGTGGACTACCGGGGTATCTAATCCCGTTCGCTACCCACGCTTTCGTGCTTGAGTGTCAGGAAAGTGCCAGTGAATTGCCTTCGCTTTCGGTGTTCCCCATGATATCAACGGATTTCACCCCTACACCATGAGTTCCATTCACC
>CAZHOB010000035.1:0-16216 GCA_964534465.1 uncultured Candidatus Saccharibacteria bacterium | reverse complement strand
GGTGCCTTTCTTTTTGATGATGGTGTTGATCTCCTGCTCGGCCTTCTGTACGGCCTCTTCTATCTTGGCCGGCTGGATGCGGCCGTCGAGTATCAGATTTTCAAGCGCAATGCGCGCTATCTGGCGACGCACAGGGTCGTACGATGAAAGTGTGATGGTCCCCGGCGTATCGTCGATGATGACATCGACGCCGGTCGAGCGTTCGAACTGGCGGATGTTGCGACCCTCTTTGCCGATTATCTTGCCCTTGATCTCGTCGTTGGGCAGGGTAACGGTGGTCGCGAGCACGTCGGATACCACTGAATTGCCGAGACGATGCACGGCAGTGGTCAAGATCTCATTGGCGCGCTGCTCCAGCTTTTGGTTGCTCGAGATCTCGAGCTTGCGCATGCGACCCTCGATGTCGGATTCGTACCGCTTTTCTATCGATTTCAGGAGCTCACCCTTGGCTTCCTCGGCCGAAAGATTGGCCATTTTCTCGAGCTTGTCCTGCTGTTGATGAATAAGTGACTCGGCCTTCTCCTTGGCAGTGCGGACATCCTCTGTCTTTTTCGACAATGACTCGGATTCGCTATCGAGATTGGTCTGGCGCTTGTCGAGGAGTTCTTCTTTGCGCACCAATCGCTCCTCGGTCTGTTTCAGTTCGACTTGGCGCTCCTTCAGCTCATTGGTGATGACGTCTTCTTTTTCCTTGGCACGCGCCTCCGCGCTCTCGACTATCTTTTTTGCGCGCTCTTCGGCATCGAGCATCATCTTGCGGATCTCGAGCTCCATTGAGCCGCGCTTGCCGAGGGAAATGATCAGGCGCGCGTAGTAACCGAGCGCGACGCCGAGAACGCTGGCTGCGCCGAGCAGGGCAAGTATTGTTTTTAATGTCATACGCTAAGGCTTTCAGCCCCGCGTGAGTTATGAACGCGAAAAAGCAGCCACCATTACAGAATTGTGGGTAAGTGGGACCGTGTCCTTTGGCTCAACGGAGCGGAAAAAATCAAATTTCATATTCTAATAGAGTGTACGGACGTGAGTATATCACGCCTTCTGAAAGCCGCCAGTATAGCGCGATCTACGTAAGAACCTTGTCGATGACACCGTATTTGAGAGCTTCTTCAGCGTCCATAAAGAAGTCCCTCCTTCGCACAGTCGAAATCTTTTTTTAAAAAATGCCGCCCACGAGGGGCGGCAAATCGAATTAAGAGCAGAGTCGTGTCCATATTGAGAACCGATGAGGTTGGCAGAGGGGTTCAGGGCAGTGACCGAGGGGATGTTGACCGATCAGATGTGAATCCTTGAGGTCAACAACGACGGTACCGTCATCGAGCTCCGTGGGAATGCATTGATGGCGGCCGGCGTGAATATCGAATCGGTACCCACGCTTGCGGGCGTCTTCGATGCGCACGAGTTTTTTGCCGTCCGATCGCATGCTTTTTTCGATGCACTCGTTGATGAATCGTGCGTGCCCGTGCGCCCATTCGAGTTCATCTTGCATCTGTGCAGGCGTGTAATCTCGGTAGCACTCTCGTGAAGAAGAAATAACTTCCTCAAGAGATAGGAACGTCCCGATCACGTGCTTGAATACATCGAAGACCGTGGCAGGACATTCGATGGGAATCCAATCCTCGACCCAGCCGCAGCCGGGAGATTTCCTGTGCACATTTCCGCGTACTTCATCCTTGAGACGCACGAGTTCGAAGTGATAATACCCGCGGGGGACGTCGTATTCTTTGTGCGTCCGCAGATCAGCCCATTCGACATCGCGCCAATTGAGATTTTCAGCATCACAAATGGCGTTGATGATCGCTTCGGCCGAGTTTATAGAAGATGGGCCTTTCTTTTCAGCGCCACTGTAGACCGCCAGCGGCCGAGATATCCCGACCTCTCGTGCACTAAAGAATGCGTAGTGAGCCGTGCCGTGAAAACACGGGGGTTCTTCGAGCCCGTGCCGTACAGTGCGCATCCTGTTTCTATCCATTATTGAGCTCCTGGATGGGGTGATGATCCCTGTGGATCAGCTTAGGGAGGAGACCCCAAGCGGTGGCAAAGGCGCGCACGTATTCGCGGCCAGTTGCCAAATCAGCCCCCAAGGGCTACCCCCATGTTTATTTAAAACATAAATGAAAGTAATGTCAATTCGAAAAAACTCCGCTTTCTCGAGGGACGGTGAAAGGCCTAAAGGAGATTTAGGTCAGGACTTTGTCGATGACACCGTACTTGAGAGCTTCTTCGGCGTCCATAAAGAAGTCGCGGTCGACGTCTTTTTCTATTCGTTCGACTTTCTGACCCGTATTTTTGGCCAAGATCTTATTGAGACGCTCGCGTATCTTGAGGATCTGCTTGGCGGTGATCTCGATATCTGCGGCCATACCTTCGGCGCCGCCGCTCGGCTGGTGGATCATTACCTCGGCGTTCGGAAGGGCGTATCGCTTGCCTTTTTCACCTGCGGAGAGGAGCACTGCTGCCATTGAAGCCGCCATACCCACGCACACCGTCGAAACATTCGGCTGGATGTGGTTCATGGTATCCAAGATAGCGAGGCCGGCCGTTACCATCCCCCCGGGGGAGTTGATATAGAAGGAGATGTCTTTCTTCGGGTCTTCGGAGGCGAGGAAAAGGAGCTGGGCGACGACCAGATTGGCCACGTCGCCGTCGATAGGGCCACCCAAGAAGACGATGCGCTCTTTTAATAGACGTGAATAAATATCGTAAGCGCGTTCGCCAAACGAGGTCTTTTCGACCACCATCGGCACGAGCATTTGTGATCTGGTCATGGATGGAGTGTAGTAAAAAAGTGCCCGAGTTGCAAATCGGGAACAGCACGTAATTTTTCCAAAGAAAAAGGCGGTGAAGCTTGCGCTTCACCGCCCATACAACAGATCCAACCGTTACTTCCTCGCCGCCGAAGCAGCCTTGACCGCCGCGAGGCGTTCCTCGACCGACAGCGGATGCGTCGGCGAACCGGAGGCCGCAGCCATCGCCTCGGCGATGTGCTTGTTCTCGGTCTCGTGGTCGGCCGGCTTCAGAGCGTTGATCTTGAGCTCCGCCGCACGCGTCTCGGCTTCGAGGGCCGCCTTCTTGCGCTCCATAGCAGCGAGCGCGGCGTCGGCCGCATCGCCGCTGTCGTCTTGGCGAAGCTTCGCCTTGACCTCGGCAGTGCGCTTGCGATCTTCGATGCGATCGTGCGTCCGCTCGGCGCGGCCCAGCTCTCGCTGCGCCTGCTCGATCTTCTGACGACGCTGGAGCATCTGCTGCGCCTTCTCGTCGTAGAGCTTGCGCATGTCGGCAACGTCCTCACTCGTTTCGTCGCGAGCCTGCTTGAATTCGGCGAGTTCCGCCTGCGCGTCCTCGACCGTCTTCAGCTGCACTTCGACCGCCTTCGCGATCTCGTCGTGCTCGGACGAATGTGCCGGATCGTTGAGCTTCGCCTGCAGGTATTCGATAGCGGCGAGTCGCTGAACGTTCAGCTTCTCGGCCACGTCGAACGCCCCCTTGGCGGCGTCCCGCTTCTGCTCGAGCTGGGCTAGCTGCACGCCGAAATCATCGAGCTGCGAGCTCTTCTCGAAGACTGCGGCGTCCTCGAAATCGTTCGGATCGAATGCGGCGAGAGCGGCCATCAGTTCGCTGTGACCGCGCTGCACCTTCTTCGAGGTGTAGGCCTTCCAGAATGCGAGTGACATCAGAGTAATTCCTTTGCGAAGTGGAAGGGCCCCATATTTCGCCGTGGGGCCCGATGCGGCGTAGTCCAAATGGTTCCGATGTTACTCGTCACCATCCTTACTGTCGCTACCAACGGAGCTTTCGGCCCCGTCAGAGCTATCTTCCGATGAAACCGGCGATTCCGAGCCGCTCGATTCCTCTCGCGAGGAAACGTTCGACTCTTGGCCGTAGTCAGAACTTCTCGAATGCCGCTCCTCGCGGTATTCCGGCTCCGTGCGAGGGTAGTACCCCGGCGCGAATTCCGTATCACGATGATGGTGGTGATGATCGGTAACGATAATGACGGGCGTCTCCAGACGCTCCCGTTCACGCTCGCGTTCGCGTCGAGCTTCCTCTTCACGTTCGCGGCGCTCACGGAGCTCCTCCGCCACCTCGCGCTTGATGCGCTCGGCGGTAGAGATGACACTCGCGAGTTTGCCGACTTCCGCCACGTAATCGACGGCCTTTTCCTTCAGTGCGCCCCGCGTTTCCGCGAGGATCACTTTGGCATTGGCTACATCGACAAAGAGGGGGTGGCTGGTATCGCCGAGCGAATCGACGGCACCTTTGGCTTCCGCGATGGCCTCTTCGGCCAAACGGAGCTTTTCGGGAGCTTCGGCTTTGGCGCGTTGCCGCGCCGCTTCCTCCGCCGCCTTTAGCTCCGCTTCATGGCGCCGCTCCCTTCGAATTTTCTCGAACGATGCGGGCACTTCCGCGACCGCCTCCGTCGCACTGCGAGCGAGCTCGAGAGCTTCGGCGGGCTTTTGGGCCGCCTTGGCTTTGTTCAGCAAGCTCGTCGCGAGCAGAACGCTGGCGTCGGCGGACGCGACGTCCATCTTTTCGGCTTTCGCCTGTGTGATGGCGTTCGCCGCGTTGGCGAGTGCGTTTTGCGCGTCGGTCGTCGCTGCAGGCAAATTCTCGGAAGCCTTGTCGGCATCCTCGATCGCCTTGTCGATGTCAGATTGTAGTTGCTTGGCCTTGGCTACGTACGTATCGGTGATGTTCTGATACGCACGCTGGACCTTTTCGAACCCTTCGACCGACAGATTGCCGGCGAGCGGGTTGCGATTGTTGGGCTCCAGCGTCGCGAGCGCAGATTTGCCGTCCGTGCCGAGCTGCTTGAATGTGGCGAGCTTCTTTTGAAGCGCGGCCGCGCCTTGTGGCCCGAACTTCGGGAGCGCCATCTGCACTTGCGTGTCGATGAGGCTCACGCGATCGGGCTTGGAGATCTCCATCAGGCCCTGCACGGCGCTAGAGCGCGCTGCGTTGGCCGAAGCCTTCGCCGATTCGCGCGCGCTGCGCGTGTTGCGCCAGAAGAAAAATCCGCCGACCGCTCCTGCGACCACGACAAGCCCAAAGAGTGCCCAGAGAATCCCCGAGTAATCCTTGGAATTGTGGATCGTAACATTCGCGGGCCCTGTGGGATGCGCGGGCGTTGCCGAATGCAGTAGCGAGTTGAAGTCGCCGAGCATCAGCGCAAAGCCGTTCGTGTACGCCGACTTGTCGCCGTTCTGATACGCCGTGGGTGTCCAGTCGAAGCGCGAACGTTTCACCGATTCCCACTGGTCCTTGAGCTTCGAGCCGACCGCCGGTCCCCAGCCGATACCAAGCTTGCGCTCGTCCAGCGAATAAAAAAGGAGCAACACGTTGCTCTCTAATTTGTCGCCGGAGAACCATGATGGGCATTGGGCTGCATACCAGCGTCGGTATTCGGTGATGCTCGCATGAGGCGCGAACGAACGGACCGTGCGCACGCGCACGTCGTAGCCGTGAATGCGCGCCGCGGAGTCGACCTTGCCGACATCGGAAATGATGCCGGCCTCGTCGCCCACGGGGGCGTCGCAGTTGACCGCGCTGGCCGCGCTCGGAATGAGCGCCGCGAAAGCGGCCGCAATGAGGGCTTTCAGCACCGGAGCCTCCTTTTGTGGTTGGATCAGTTGTCAAAGTAACTAACTGGCCGTAAATTACGTTATTTCTCACCTTATGTCAACCCGTATTTCCGCGCAAAAAGCCCTTGTCAAACGATCCACTAGTTGTTTTCGACCGACTCCAAAAATTTGAGCGTGGCCTCGTTGCGCATCGCGTGCGCGATATGTGCGCGCAGCGCCTGCGGGTCGGCCTGTGCATAGTGTTTGCGAGCGTGTTCCAGCTCGTGTTCGAGCTCTTTTTGGTCGGGCTGAATGTTTTCCTTACGCGCGATCTCGGAAAGTATAAGGCGCACTTTGGCGCGTTTGTCGGCGGCATCTTGCCAACTAGCGCGAATTTCCTCACCCGTCTTTTTGGTTTCTTTCAAATAACCCTCCCACGTACCGCCCGAGCGTTCGATATCGTCTTTGATGCGTCCCTCCATATCGTCGAGCTCATACTCACGCAGTATGGCCGGATACGAAATTTTGCTCTCTTTGATGAGCTCGTCGAGGATCTGGCTTCGGCGTTTTTCGCGCACTTTCAATTCTTTCTCATTCTGGATATTGGTGCGAAGCACTTCTGAAAATTTCTCGGCATTTTCATAGCCGAGCGATTGGACGAATGTGTCGTCGATCTCCGGCAGGTCTTTCAAATCTGCAGCGCGGGATTCCTCGTGCGCTTTTTGCGGGTCAGTACCTGCTTCCAGTTTGTCGATGCGATGGCGCTCGCGGCGCAAATGCGTCAGTGCATCGGTGTGTTCCTGATCACTCACGCTTGTTTCTTCTTTCACTGCATTGATCTTTGCGGCGATCTTTTTGTAGTCGGCAAGCTGCACTTGCGGAGCAAGAGCAGCGCGCGCGGTAAATTTGATACTTTTGCCCGCGACAGGGCTTTCAGTCTCCACGCGAGGTGATTCGATGACCATCAGATTTTCTTTGGCGAGCAGTTCCGGCAATTCATGCTGTATCGAGTGCTCGATGACGCGTCTTAGAATAGCCTCTTCGCCATACACCGCAACGATGCGCTCTATGGGTGCTTTGCCCGGACGAAAACCGTCGAGCTGTGCGCTCTTTTGCATGTCTTTCAGCGTGTGTTCGCGATGATGTGCGAGCACCTCCGCAGGTATCTCCGCAGTTATTTCGACCTCCCAGCGCTTTTCATCGCGGGAGACTTTTACGTTATGAAGATCGTGCGACCCCGCACCTTTCGTCTTGTCTTCAGACATTCAGATGTATTACCACAGTTCGCGACTGAATGGTAGTTGGAGCGCATTGTTCGTAGCGAAAGGGGCGGGGCGGGCATCTCTAATCTGTCGTCGTCGAAACGACGGTGGGGGCATAGTCGCTGCCCGTAATGAGCGGCAATTGTTCACGTTGTGCGTTGCGGCTGCTCATGACGGCGCCATAAAAGTAGAGCGCGCCGAAGATGGCAAGAATGACAATGATGACCACGCCGACCATCGGGCCGGCCGGCTCTTTTTTCTTTGGCGAAAGGAGATTTGGCTGTGGAGGCATGCGCGCATTATAGTCGACGCGTGCGTTTGGCAAGTCTTACGGAAAGGGGAAAACTTGTGGGTTTGTTTGAAAGCCCTGCCTGCCGGCAGGCAGGCTCACTCGGCGACGGCAGCGGCAGGGCGTGCGCCGCGAAACTCGCCTACCCTTTTTCTTGTATATGCATCCGTATGCTGTCCTTCGGGTTCATTGCATAAATTACTTTTGCTGTGCTCATACAGTCGCGTCGCACACCCTGCCGCGCTGCCGTCCTGACTCCCTGCCTGCCGGCAGGCAGGGCTGCCGTCCAACAGTTTCAAATAAACCCTACGCTTCGAGCTTGGGCTTATAGTCTTTCTCGTACCGCTCCGCGCTTTCCCTGACTATTTTTGCGGCTTCGGCAGGGCCGAGGAATTCGCCGACGACTCCTGTGCCTGGCTTTTTGAGCGCCTTGTAATTTTCCCAGTAGTATTTGGTTTCTTTTTTGAAATACTCGCCGAGGTCTTCCACTGTCTTGATGTGATCGTTGCGCTTATCGGAGGCAATGACGCCGATTATCTTGTCGTCCACCTCACCGCCATCGACGAACTTCATCGCGCCGATGATGCGCACTTCGGCCACACATCCCGGCACGAGCGGCTCCGTCACGTTCACAATTTCAATATCCAAAGGGTCGTTGTCGAGGTCCCATGTGAGCGGAATAGCGCCGTAGGTGAAAGGGTAGGCGAGCGAGGAGTAGCCGACGCGGTCGAGCTTGAGCTGCCCGCTCTCGGTGATGAGCTCGTATTTATTGATGGAGCCTGAGGAGACTTCGACTATCACATTGACGATGCCGTCCTTTTCGTCGGCAAAAGGCGGCAGTACATGCAATAGATTGAGCATGTACTTCGAGGGCTTACGATCGATGTTGGCCATAGGGGCAGATAATAGTTAATAGAAAATAGTAAATAGTGAATGCATGAATAGTAGCCAAGAATTGATTGTTGGACAAGGTGCGGTATAGTCGCAGCAGCGAACATGGAGAATGATAATGGCGAGATACAGCTTAAAGTTCGATATCAAGCAGGATTACGCTCCCTGCCCGAGATTGGATGGCCAAATTATGTTCTATGCCTCGACTATTCCTATAGCTCGCAAGAAAGCAAAAAAACATTGGAAAGAGCTGGAGCAAAAGTACGGGTGTAACAAGGTCAGGTTCATTTCATTGGATCGAATAATTGCACATTATTTTTCCGAACTCTAAAAACAGCGGCGCCCCTCGATAAGCTCGGGACGCCGCTGAATCTTTAGTCGGTTGACCTTTTGCGTGTTGAAAGCTATTAATAGTGCAGCCAAGGAGGATACCAATGACACTCATCGTTCGCTACGCGGGCATCTTTCTATTTGCGTTCGTCACGGTCTTTGTCGCCGACGTGCTCATCAAGGGTGTTGGTGCGCAGTGGTTCCACAGCCCACAATATATTCTCAGCGCGGTCGCCATTGCGGCGGCCGGTACGCTGATGGCGCACTTTGTAGTCTTTCGACGGACGTGATGAAAAACAGCGGCGTGACCAAGTCCCGCCGCTGAATATTTTTGTAACTTGCCAAAAAATAGCGAAAAGAGTACTGTGAAGGCCGAAGAAGGAGAGCAAGCATGTTATTTCTGTATCTGATCTCTCTGCCGATCGTCATGTGGGCGAAGGCAGTCTTTCTCGGCGAGCCGTGGCAGAACATGATCGCCCTCGACAGGTCCATGTTGTCGATGCAAATCGACGTCATGTTCTACGCGTGGATACTGGCAGCTGGATTTTGGCTGACTTTTCAGTGGTGGAGTCAGCGACGTAAGCGAGTGTCCTTTGCATGAGCGCCGCAAAACAGCGTCCCTAACGGAACGCTGTTTTCTTTTTGACATTTGCAGAAAATTACTCCGCGTCGACTTCCTTTTCTGTCGGTTCCTCCTGCTGTTCCTCTACTTTTTCGGAAGAGATGTCGCGGTCTTGGGCTACGGGGTCGATATTTTTCTCGCCGGTATCGGCAGCAGCATCGTCCTCGCCCATTTCCTTTTTTGTTTCGTCAAAAGCACTTTCCTTTTCGGTAATGTCCTCGACGTTGGTCGGCTGTACTTCCTGTGCCTTTTCACCATCGGCGGCGCCGACTTGTTCGCCGCCCATGGAGCGGATGTCTATCTTCCAACCGGTGAGGCGAGCAGCGAGGCGGACATTTTGGCCGCCACGGCCGATGGCGAGCGATTGCTGGTCTTCGGCGACCTGCACGGTCGCGCGGTTGTCGTCTTCGTTGAGCTCGATGCCGAGTACCTGCGCGGGCTTCAATGCCTCCTTCACGTATTCAGAAGCTTCTGCCGACCATTCGACGACGTCGATCTTCTCTCCACCAAGCTCAGATGTAACAACAGCGACACGCACGCCACGCTGGCCGACGAGTGCGCCGACAGGGTCCACGTGCGAGTCATTGGAAAATACGGCTATCTTGGCGCGGCTGCCCGGCTCGCGGACGATGCCTTTGACCTCGACGACGCCCTGCGCCATTTCCGGCACTTCGGCTTCGAAAAGTTTGGTCAAAAATCGCGGATGCGAGCGGGAGAGGCGGATGAATGTACCGCGCACGCCCTCGTCTACACGCAAGAGCAGCGCGCGCACGCGTTCGCCTTGGCGATAGCGTTCGCCGGGGATCTGTTCGTCGTAGGGAAGGATAGCCGTGGCGCGGCCAAGGTCGATGAAAAGATTGCCACGCTCAAAACGCTGCACGTGGCCCGTAACTATCTCGCCCTCGCGCTCGCCGTACTCGGCGATGATAGAGGCGCGCTCTGCTTCGCGCACTTTTTGCATGATGACTTGCTTGGCGGCCTGCGCGGCGATGCGTCCGAAATCCTCGCGCGACTCCAGAGGGAAGGAGATCTCTTCGTCGAGCTGCGCGTCGCGCTTGATGCGCTTGGCGTCTTCTATCATGATGTGCTGTTCGGGATTGAAACGTGAGCGATGATCCTCGTCGCTGGTCTGCTCCTCATCTTCCTTGCGCACGAGCGTGGCGTCGACGACGATCTTGGCTTGGCGGAACTCCACGTCGCCGGTCTCGGGATTGATGGTCGCGCGGATGATCTGACCGCGTTTGCCATATTCACGGCGGTACGCAGCGGCGATAGCTGTAGCTAGGGCGTCGATAACGCTCTCGCGGCTAATGCCGCGCTCCTGCTGGAGCTCATCGAGGGCCAAATTCAGTGTCTTAAGGTCGAACAGTGCCATATGGATTATGTTGTGCTAACGGGGCCTTTTAAAAAAACTGTCCGCCACAGGCGGAACTAATGCGAGCACTATAATTGAACCCTTTTAAAAAGTCAACCAAACCCAATGGGAAACCCAATATTAGAACTACAATTACTGCAAGCAAGACCTTGCCATGGCGCAGACAATTGTCAGAATAAGCGATATTTTACCTACTCACCGACTTTCGTAGCGTGCTGCATCAACGACTGAAAATCTTTGATTTCCGGATGTCCCGGGATGTCAATAGAAAAATCACTTACCACTGAGTCAGAAGGTCCCATTTCAAGTTTAGTAACGTACCCACCCACCTTGTCCGCTATTTCGGTCAGCGAATCCCCGCCAACTTTTCCTCCTTGCGGTCGGTTAAAGAAAGTGAAGTGCATCTGCGCCTGAATGCTGCCTTCCTCTTGTTCTGCCAGTCTGTTGCTCTCTGGAGCCAGTTGCTTATCCGGTTTTTTTTCCGCAGGTACTGAATTTTTCTTTCTCCCAAACCAGCCATCAAGTGCCATACAAATTTGATTATAAATTTTATTGAATAAGTAATGCGTTTCAATTATATACCATGGGTGACAGTCTGCGCTGTAATTAAAAGAAAGAGCCGTCCCTCGACTATACTCGGGACGGCCCGCTAAAGAACAGTTCACTTCAGTTGCTAGGGTCGATACCCTGAGGAGGTCGCTTAGGATAAGCGTGCAGCCGCTTCAGTCCGTCAATGCTCTCTTGTAGATCGGGCTTGAACTTGAGCGCTTGGCGATAATTTTCCACTGCCCATTCTCGATACGTAGTGACCGTTTGCTCCCGAATTTTTTCCGAGACATCCGGATAATCGGCGTTCGAAAGGGCCTCAAAAATAGACGCGCGCGTATCCCACGCATATGCATATTTCGGATCAAGTTCGATCGCCGCATCAGCATCAAGAAGCGCTTGGTAGGGCTTCCCCAACTTGTAGTACGTATAAGCCCGCAGATTGTGAGCAATAGCGCTCCAAGGAGTGAGGCTAACAAGTCGGTCCGCGTCCACGAGTGCGTTTTCGAAGTCATTTAGGTCCAAATAAGCGATAGCGCGGTTACCGAGAGCCGCCTCATATTTAAATGAGCCATCTTTCTCGGCACTGTTGTTCATTACTGTGGTGCAGGCCTCAATACGCTTCTCGGGGCTCGGAGTGCTTCCTTGCTCCAAAAAGCAGTCCTTGTATGCATCGGCGACTTCCGCCGTGCACGGTGCAACCATGATCATTGCCAACATGGCGCCGAAGAAGAGTTTCACTGCGTATCTCATGACAAGGTTCCTTCTGTTGCTGCAGCATTCATACCACAGTCGGGCAAAAAAGAAGAGCCGTCGGTCTGACGCGATGGCTCACAAAAGAACAGTGCACTCTTATTCGGCTCCAAGTCGCTTCAGCCCGTCAATGCTCTCCTGAAGGCCTGGCTTGAGCTCTAGGGCTCTTTTGTAAGCTTGGACCGCACCTTCTTCGCCACCTTCGAATAGCTCATCGACATGCGCCAAAGTGTCCCACGCCTCGGCGAATTGCGGATCGAGATCAAGTGCACGCTCGATATCTCGAAGCGCATCGAGAGGGCGGTCCATTTTGTAGTAGACCCACGCTCTTCCGTTGTAGGCCCACGCAGGATGCTCATATTTGTGCCTGATCGCGGCGTCGAAGTCGGCGAGCGCGGCGACGTGATCACCCTTACTCTCGAGCGCGACACCGCGGTTGTAGTAGGCTCTCGCGAATTCGTCGTCGATAGCGATAGCGCTGTTAAAATCCTCGATCGCCTCATCATACGTACCAAGCGAGGTAAAAGCTGCACCACGGCGATCATGGACCATCGCGACAATGACCTTCATATGCCAATCTTCGGTCAGAACGGTCGAGCAAGCAGCCACGATAGCGGCATCATTTTTTGCGTTGAAACAGTCCCGCACCGCATAGGCGTCTTTTTCCTGCGCTAGGGCAGGGGACGCGAGCACCATCGCGGCGAGCGCAAGTCCGGTCAAGCCGATTTTCATGTTCAAGTTCCTTCTGTTGCTGCAGCATTCATACCACAGATGGGCAAAAAAGAAGAGCCGTCCTGATAAGGAGACGGCTCTGAAATTCAATGAACATCAAGGCGACGCAAACCCTCCTGACTCTCCACGAGGTCTGGCTTCAGCTCGAGAGCCTTTTTGTAATCTTCACGTGCCTTATCGTTTCTATGCATCTCCTCAAAGATGTGCGCACGTGTATCGTAGTATTCGGCCACATCTGGTCTTTGAGTGATGGCACGAAAGGCACTCACGAGCGCCATACGACCGTTGCCGAGCTTGAGGTACGCCCGCGCTCGCATGTAATGAATTTCGGCGATATCCATACCGTACCCGATAGCATCGTCACAATCGATGGCCATTTTTTCCCACGCGCCGAGCCCGAAATAGGCCGCAGCTCTATAAAAATAACCTACCGAGTCGTTGGGATATAGCTCCAGCTCGGCCGTCGCGATCTTGACGACTTCATCGAAGTTGTCGAGATTCAGGTGCCCGAAAGCCATCTGAAGCATTGCAATGCGACGCGGATTTCCTTTTTCGGGATATTGCTCCAAAACCTTCGAACACATCTCGATCGCTTTGTGAGGGTCTCGTTCGCGGTAACACTGCTGCACGAGGTCTTCCTCTGCTAAGGCCGGAAAAGCAAACGAGATCGCGACAATAAGGCCAAACAAAACGCGTTTCATGACAAAAATCCTTCTGTTGCTGCAGCATTCATACCACAGATCCGCAATAAAGAAGAGCCGTCTGCTAGAGGCAGACGGCTCGTTTTCAATTGCGGGGGTCGATACCCTGCGGAGGCCGCTTCGGGGAAGCGGTTAGACGCTTCAGACCCGCCTTACTCTCCACAAGCGAAGGGTCCAGCTCAAGGGCTTTCCTGAACAAGGTAATCGCTGCCACTTTTGCGCCGTCACCTTCCATGGTTTCGTAACAAAGAGCTTGCGTTTCGATACCTTCCGGATAGTTCGGCTGCAGTTCATTGGCCACCATTGAGTCGGCAAAAGCCTCTGTGGGTTGTCCCGACTTCAAGTATGCCCGCGCCCGCGCGTTGTAAGCGGCCGCATATTCATCGTCAATCTCGATAGCCTTGGTAAAATCGTAAATTGCCCGGTCGTACTTACCCTGATCGGCAAAGACCGCACCTCGACGCACATATGCAATAGCGCGAACTGCTTTCATGTATCCGTCTTCGTTCAGAACGGTCGAGCAGGCCACCATGATGGTGGCTGCAGATTTTGAATCGATACAATCTCTCACCGCAAAGTCGTCGTTTTCCTGCGCAAGTGTCGGCGTGGCGAACATTAAGGACGCCAAAGCTATCCCCACGAGACCCATTCTCATGACAAAGACCTTTCTCTATGCCGCATGCAGCGGCGTGGCTGCATGATTTCTACACTAATGCATTGAAAATTACAAACAAAGAGGCCGAATCGCAGGGCGATTCGGCCTCACAAAAGAACGGTTCACTTCAGTCGCGTGGGTCGATACCCTGCGGAGGTCGCTTGGGAGTATTTCCGAGAAGCTCCTCCAGTCCGTCGATGCTCTCCTGTTGACCTGGAGCGAGCTCAAGGGCTCTGCGATATTCTTTGATCGCCGCGTCTTTCTCGCCCACTGATGCATGAATATGAGCGATGGTGTCCCAAAACTCGGCCTTGTCCTTGAGCTCAAGAGCTCGATTCACATCTGCCAGCCCCTCTGTGCCGCGGCCCACCTTGTAGAGAAACCATGCACGCGCATTCAAAGCCTCGGCATCATCGGGCGCTTTTTCCAAGAAGGCGTTCATGTCCGACAGAGCGGAGTTATATTCTTCCATCGCCGCATGCGCCTGACCGCGATAGTAACGCACGGCGACGTTTTCCGGTTGCAGTCCGATCGACATATTAAAGTCCGCGATCGCGTCCGCGGTCTTCTTGTCGGTCATGTAGGCTAATCCGCGATGGAAGTACGCCTCCGGCTGTTGTTCGGGAAAATACCATTGATGGATGATCATCGTGCACGCTTCGACGACCTCGGTCGGGTCGTTCGAATTCACGCACGTGTGATGGGCGGCCCCGAGCACAAGATACGTGCCGGGCGTCTGCGCCCTTGCGACGGGCGCTGCAAACAGCACGCCGGCTGCCACTGCAAGTGCGAACACTCTCTTCATGGTGATGATCCTTCGTGGGTTGGCTGGATGAGTTCTACACCACTCTATTGAATGTTCCAAATCGACGTTATTCACACACATGCTGCAGAAAAAGGCCGCCGGAGGCTATACAATAGTCTGATGAAGAAAAATAAGACCAACCTTCTTGTTACCGGAATGGTAATAGCTGTAGGCGGCTTCATCGCGTGGGCCGTCGCTATCAATGTGAACGGTACCGAAGGACAGACTGCAGGTGTCCTTTCCGCGATCAGCTCGATTTTCCAATAAAGTTTCCACAGTCGGTTGCGCAAAAGACACGCAAGAGAGCGTTTTTTTGTTGCTAAACTGTATACATCTATGTACATCTCCGGCACACAGCTGAAATCGTTTCTCGCCGACGCGGGGTTGGTTTCTGCCAAAGATTTCGACGCCGCCGAGGCGCAAGCCAAAGAAAGCGGCAAGTCGGTCGGCGATATTCTCACTGCCAACAACACGCTCGGCGAAGATGAGCTGCGTCGTACATACGCGTACATTCTGGGCATTCCGTTCGTCTCGCTCTCATCCACCGCCATTCCGTATGAAACGCTCTCGCTCGTGCCTGAGCCGGTCGCGCGCCGCAACAACATCATCGCCTACGCGCACAAAGGCGATGAGCTTGAGGTGGCTATGCTCGATACCGACGATCTTGCCGCTATTGATTTCATAAAAAAGAAGACGCGTCTGAAAATTCAGGCGCGCCTCACGGATGTCGCATCCATCAAGTCGGCGCTCAAGCAGTACCAGCAGACGCTGAAGAGCAATCTCGGCGATGTCATCCGCAAGGAGACCGAAGTACTGGAAAATTCGAGGGATGCGAAAGAAGAGGAGCTCGCTGCGGGCGTGCCTGCGGTGCGCATCGTCGATACGCTCTTGCGCCACGCTACCGCGCAGAGCGCTTCCGACATCCACATCGAACCACTCGAGGATTCGCTGCTCATCCGTTATCGCATCGACGGCATCTTGCACGACGCGATGGAGTTGCCGAAGCACGCGGCCGCAGCCATCACTGCGCGCATCAAAGTACTCGCCAACATGCGACTCGATGAAAAAAGATTGCCGCAAGACGGTCGCTTCTCGGCCGAAGGCGCGGGGGAGAAAGTGGCATTCCGCGTATCGGTGCTGCCCACGTATTACGGTGAGAAGATCGTCATGCGCTTGCTGCGTGATTCCATCTCCGGTTTCACGCTCGAGAGTATCGGTTTTCACGGCGCAGGCTTGGAGCACATGCACGAAGCGATGCGCAAAACGACCGGCATGATATTGGCCTGCGGTCCTACCGGCGCCGGCAAATCCACCACACTCTATACGCTCCTCGATATCGTCAACACGCCGGATGTAAATATTTCCACCGTAGAAGACCCTATCGAATACCAGATGCCGCGCGTGAATCAAACGCAGGTGCGCCCCGACATCGGCTTTACCTTTGCCAATGGACTCCGTTCGCTCGTGCGCCAAGACCCCGATATTATTATGGTGGGCGAGATTCGCGATGAAGAAACAGCGTCGCTTGCGACGAATGCCGCGTTGACTGGCCACCAAGTGCTCTCGACGCTTCACACCAACTCCGCGGCCGGCGCATTGCCGCGGCTTATTGATATGAAAGTAGAGCCGTTTTTGATTGCTTCGACGATTAATATTATCATAGGCCAGCGGCTCGTACGAAGACTCTGCAAAGACAA
>CAZHOB010000034.1:0-17393 GCA_964534465.1 uncultured Candidatus Saccharibacteria bacterium | reverse complement strand
GAGACACGCTACTCAAGAGTGATGATGAACTTGTACCGACCGAGTGATAGGGGAGCGAGAGCCGCGCAGCGGCGTCTTTTTTTTGCGACGATGCTCGTCGTGCTTATTTTTGCAGCGGATATTTTCTCCGGTGGCCTCATCCGGCGCAACATAAGGTACGTCGCAGCTCCTTTCATGCGGGCGGGCACGGCAGTGTGGAGTACGATCACCGACAGCGCATATTTCTCCACACGCCGGACACTTGAAGGGCAGATCGTCGCTCTGCGCGAGCAGATCGACAAAATGCAGGAGAATCAGGGAGCATACAATGTACTGAAACAAGAGAATGAGGAGTTGCGAGCGCTCGTGCATTTGGCGGAGCAAAGTGGCGGCGTCACGGCACCGGTCATCTCATCGCTGCGCTCCTCGCCGTACGGCACCTTTATGATCGGCGCGGGCACGCGCGATGGAATAGCACAGGGTAATTTAGTCATCGCCGGCGCGGGCTTCGTCATCGGCCGCGTATCTGATGTCGGCGTGACCACCTCACTCGTAACAGAGCTCTTCGCTCCCGATTCATCCATCGATGCGCTTATCGATGGCGCGCCTGTAGTGGCCGAAGGGCGCGGCGGCGGAAATGCCTACGCGCGTGTGTCGCACGGCGTGCCGGTTCAGGCCGGCGATCCGGTCACAGCGCCTACGCTCGCGGGCAGACCCATCGGTATCGTGGGCAGCGCGCAGTCGGTCTCGACGAGCGCGTACAGCGATGTGTACATCGGAATTCCGCTCAATCTGCTTGCACTCAAATATGTCTATATTGAAAAATAGTCCGCTTCGCCTCGTGCTCTTTCTCCTTGGATTTCTTGGCGCATTTCTGACGCCATGGCTCACGCTTGTGTGTGCCGTGATACTCGTGCTCCTTTTTCCCGCTATCGAAGTATTGGCGCTCGGGCTCCTCGTAGATTTTCTATGGCTGCCGGCCGCCCCGCTTCATATCCCGCTCGCCACGCTCGCTGCGATAATCGTCCTTTGGGCATTCGACCCGCTGCGGAGGGATTTTCTGTTGTCCTAGACTGGATGCTTTAGGGTATAGTAAACCCATGTTCGCACGGCGGCAGAAGCGCGAAAGCGCAGAAATAGCTCCTGATGAGATCTTTCTCGACGCGTCGAATTTACCCGATCACAATCCGACCTCATTTGAGGGACGCGTGGCGCTGCCGGTATCACGTTTATCCATTTTCGCCGTCGGAGCGGTGTTTGCGCTCGTTGTGCTCACATTCAGCGTGAGAGGTTTTGATCTGCAGGTGGTGCACGGCGATACCTACTCCGATATCTCACGCAACAACACGCTCGATCGCTCCATCGTTTTCTCCACTCGCGGCGTCATCATGGATAGAAAGGGCACCGAGCTCGCGTGGAACGACATCAAAGCCGCGGGTACTGAATCGACCAGCACGCCGTACGCGCTTCGCAAATATATTGCACGGAGCGGCCTCTCGCACGTGCTCGGATTCGTACAGTATCCGAAAGCCGACAAAAGCGGCATCTGGTGGCGCGAGGATTATGTGGGCATGTCGGGCGTAGAGCTCTCGTATGATGCAACGCTCCACGGCAAGAACGGCTCCACGATGATAGAGACCGATGCGCATGGCGATATTCAACGGCAAAACATAGTCTCGCCGCCGGAGCCGGGAGACAATATCACTCTTTCTATCGACGCCGATGTGCAAAGTCAGCTCTACCAAATGCTCTACCAACACGCACTCGACAACGGCTTTGAGGGCGGCGCTGCGGTCATTATGGATGTCACCACAGGCGAGGTGCTCGCACTCACGAGCTTTCCCGAATACGACCATGTGGCATTTACCAATGGCGACCGCACAGCCGTCGCTGCCGCTTCGAAAAATCCGCGCACGCCATTGCTCGATCGCGCGATAGGCGGACTCTATGCGCCGGGTTCTATCGTAAAACCCATATTCGCTGCCGCCGCTCTGCGCGAAGGTGTCATAAGTCCGAACAAACAAATTCTCTCGACGGGAGCGATCTCCATTCCGAATCCCTACGACCCCGAACATCCCTCGCTCTTTCACGACTGGACGGTGCATGGCCTCGTGGATATGCGCACTGCTATCGCCGTTTCGTCCGACGAATATTTTTACACCATCGGCGGGGGATATCAGGGTCAAGCAGGGCTCGGCATCAATCGTCTCGATCAATACGCGCGGCTCTTCGGGCTCGGCTCGACGACAGGTATCGCGCTCGTCGGAGAAAAAAGCGGCGTCATTCCCACTCCGCAGTGGAAAGAGCAGGTATTCAACGGTGATCCGTGGCGCATCGGTGATACGTATCACACGGCCATCGGCCAGTATGGTTTTCAGGTGACACCCATTCAGGCTGTCTCGTATGTCGCAGCTATAGCCAACGGCGGCAAGCTCATGATGCCGCAGCTGCTCGCGAGCTCCACACCGGAGTATCGGGATATTGGAATTCCCGACAGCCAACTCCAGATCGTGCGCGACGGCATGCGCATGGCTGTCACATCTTCGCGCTCGGATGCGACGGTCAAATCGCTTTACATCGGCGACATCCATATCGCAGCCAAGACCGGTACCGCGCAGATCGGCAATCACAACCAATGGATGAACTCATGGTCGGTCGGCTTTTGGCCGGCAGAGCATCCGCATTATGCATACGCCGTCGTGCTCGAAAAAGCTCCCGCCGGCACGCCCTCCGGCGCCGCGCCGGGCATGCAGCCGTTCTTCTTCTGGCTTATCGCCAATCATCCCGAATACGTCAACTAGAGCTGGTGAAGATCGCGAGCTGCGTGGTTGCTGTCCCGAATAATGGTATCCTTGCCCAAGAAGGACAAGCAGAGGAGAGTGGCATGTTTTCAGTCCTACGTTGGTGTTTTTGGGGCGGCCTCGCGGTTTCAATTGTTACGAGTAACTTGGTTCATGCCGAATGGCTTTCGCGGGATGTCGGTGGCATCATCGTGCTGGTAGCGGCGGGCGTATGGCTCGTCTCCGCCTTTTCCCTGTTCGGTATCAAAGTCCGGCAATGGGTGACAAAGTAATCAACAGTTCCGATCTCTCGACCGCAGCGTATCTGCGGTCTTTCTTTTTTGGCGGTTGGAGCCATACTTATCTGCAGAACTAGGGAGAAAACAAGGGAGGGTCCGAATGGACCACCGTTTCAAGAACAGGTGCACGATGGAAATAGTCGTCGGCACTCGATTCGATCAGGTACAGACACGTTCGCGTTTCGTGCCGTCGGAGTACTATCGCACCCGCCGTGACCTGCGTATGCATGCCGATTTCATAAATACGATCCTGAGGCACGCGGGATCGGTCGAGGGCGGCATCAGGTATCAAGTCGTTATCGACGAATTGGCGTCTGACATGTCTGATGCAAACATAGAGGCACGCGGGTCGCTTTCGACAAATCCGGACGCTGCGTGTGCCGTTCTGGCTTACCTGATGGACGAGCAAAGAGTATCAGGTGCGGCGCATCTCTCGCTCGATAGAGTGAATTTGGTGTATACGCGTAAGCACGTGATACGGCTTCGTCGCTTCAAGCTCGAAGAGCGATTCTGGGATATTCGCGTCGGTAAGCGAGGTGATATCCAGTGGATTGCCGGCTGCCGCGTCATCTATGTCAAGTAACGTTCGAGCCGTTTCCGTGAGGAGGCGGCTCTTTTCGTTCACTTGCGCTTCAGAAAGCAGGTTGTATAGTGCCGTTCATGAAAAATCTCACGGGTATAGCTGCCACGGCGGCCGTTATCGGGGTCCTCTTTAGTGCCGCGCCTGCTTTTGCCGGGTATTCAACCCCTTCATATCAGTACCCCTCGTACAGTCCGCAAATAGTGCAGACCAACAGCTATCCGACCACGTATTCCAACCCCTCGTATTCCTATTCGTATCCGTCATACTCCTACACCCCGTCGTATTCGCCGACATATGCGCCGACGATGTACAACAACTACCCGCCGCAAAACTATTCTACGTATAGCCAACCGTCGTACGGGTACAATAGCCACCCTTCATACAACAGCGCTCCTTCGTACGGCTACAATAGCCAACCGGCTTACAGCAACTACCCCTCGTACGGTAACAACAGTTATCCCTCGTACAACAACTATCCTTCGTACAATTACGGCAATACGTCATACAACTATCCGTCGCAAAATTACTACTCCGCGCAAAATTACGGCTACGGACCTTCTCGCCCCGATTACGATCCGCACACTGCGCCGTGGTCAAATTACTACACGATGTATCCGCAGGTGCCGCACCAATACACCGGCGACAGCGACGCCTTCGGCGCTCCGCTGTGCGATTGGGCAGGCTACGGCCGCTCAGATTGCAGCTTCGACCCTCATCAGTGGGTCTATGACCCGTACTCGGGAACTTGGTACTAGGCTTGTTTGAAAAGCCCTGCCTGCCGGCAGGCAGGGCTCTCGTCCAACAGTTCCGAACAAGCCCTGTGCATAACTCCTTGACAGGATTTGAGGCTAGTGTAGCGTTAGGGTAGCCATTCGCTCATGCATCACCTGATGCTGTAGCAACACATTTGCTCCTTTCTGCTCTTTCTTTTTTTACATTTCGACCTTCACATTTTTTTGTGAAGGTCGATTCTTTGGAAGAGTTTTCCCCACACTTGCTTTTCTAATAGATAGGATACAATGCATACCCACACGGGGGCACATACAAAAATGAACCATGAATGAAGACACCAATTACTTGAGCAAAGAGAAATTCGACGAGCTTACGACCGAGCTCGAGCACATGAAAACCGTGCGCCGCCGCGAGATAGCGGAGCAGCTTGAATACGCCCGCTCGCTTGGCGACCTCTCGGAGAACGCCGAATACGAGGAGGCACGCAATCTGCAGGCTGCCACCGAAGATCGCATTCGCACCATCGAAGAGCAGCTTTCACATGCGCGCATCATCGAACATCATAAGGGCAACGCCGTGAGCCTCGGCTCATTCGTTACCATCACGAAGCAGGGTGAAAAAGAGGAGCACACCTACGAGATAGTGGGCTCCGCCGAAGCCAACATGCAGGAGCACAAGATATCCCACCTCTCGCCACTGGGCTCCGCACTGATGGAGAAAAAGAAAGGGGAAGTATTTACATTTGAAACGCCCAAAGGTGCGCAGAAATACAAAATAGTGAACGTGAAATAAGATGGAAAAAGAAAGCGGCGCTACCTTGAGGTCGCGCCGCTTTTCGTTACCTTACCGGCACGGTGGAAATGATGTATGCCTTTATGCTTCCGAAATACCCGTCGCGCAAGAGATCGACCTCGACGATGTACACGCGAGAACCGTCGAGAAAATCAGGTCCTTTGTCGGAGATCACGGTGAATTTCGTCGCTTCATTGAAAGCGTCTTCGTGGCACGGCGCAAATCCGTCGCCGATCTTCTTGATCCATTGTTGCTGCGCCGGCAAGTAGCCGAACTCCCGAAGATTGTTGAGATAAATGCGGACATCCGCCTCGTCACGGCAATACTGCACGCTCGCTTCATACGTCGCGCCAATTTTGAGCACACCATGATCGCTCATCGTCTTCGCGTGCGCGTTCCACACGACAATGAACAGCAAAAGTATCGCTGTCGTAACTATCAAACACCAGCGCATCTGAGTTCTCCTTCGATCTTCCTGTACACAAATGTATCACAAAAGAAAACGACCCCGCGTTTTGGGCGGGGTCGTCGAAAGATCAGATTTGTGGCTTCGCGTAAACCACCGGCTTCTCTTTGTCGAGTTCTTTGTCGGCGTCGCGAAAGTATACGCCCACTTCTTTTGTGACGAGGACGCACCCATTGGGGTGGCTTAATTTCAGCAGAAGCTCGCGCAGCTCGCGGAACTTCCGTCTTGCCTCGAACTCCTCCGCCTTGTCAGCCGTTAGCCTTTCTTCCTGCCCGAGTGCTTCAAGGGCGCGTTCGCATCGCCTCACGTCCATGGCGCGTGCGACGAGCGCTTTGTGCGTCAGCTCTTGCAAGACAGACGGATTAGTAGCCACCCATTTCATATCGTGAACCTTGAAGCCCAGCAGTTCGGCGAACTTCAAGATCTGACTGGGGAACTCCAACGCCTCGGCCCATATCTTTTTTCTGTCACCGGCATGCACCAAGACCATGCAGATAGAGAGTATCGAAGTCACCGTCATCAGGAATGCAAAGAGTGTCCAATTGGCCGTCGAGTTCTCCTTGAGGGGCCATGCAACATATGTGAGCAGTGCCGTGATGGCCGTGATCACCAATGCACCGATCATATCGACGCGCAGTCGCCTGCCGGATTCATAGGCGACCGCGACGGGGTCATAGCCGCAGCGCAATTCCCAGTTCAGTTTCAAGAGCGGGGGAACTTTGTTGTTCGCTGCGAGATCAACCAACCATCTGCAATACGTATTCATTTCACGTACTCCGGCCTTGGAATGGCCGTCATTGGCCAAGCAATGAGAGGCTTCCGACCTCACCAAGAGAGAGCTTCCGGCCCGCGCAAGGCTGTTCATCACTTTTTTTCCGGCAAGGCCTACCGGACTGCGGTCAACGTACATCAAACAAATGCAACTGTAAACATCTAAAAAACATTCTCACATTCTCAAGAATGTGAGAATGTGTTTTGAAAAAAGAAAAGCCCGCCTAAATTTCCATCGGAAATTTGGGCGGGCTGAAGGTCATTTTTTGTTGCGAGTGTCGAGCGTCTCTTGTCGCAGCTGCGGGAGAAATTGCCGAAAGTCGGTATCTCCCGTGCCGCGCTCAATGCCGTGGTCGCCGACATAGAGTTTGGCCCACCCGTAGTGCACGCTGCGGAATTCCGCGATCGCATCGAGCGTGCTGTCCCACAGATCTTTGGGCACCTGCCGCTTGAAGTTCGGCAGTTCGTCGCGCACCGCGGCGATAAGCTTTCGGTGTGCAGGCGGCATGTAGTAGCGCATTGTGAGCACATGCTTGGCGAGTTGGTTGTCTCGCTTGTGCGGCACTTTGAAGAACGCGTCGAGGAGCGGCAGGATGCTCGATTGAGCGCCCGTTTGCCCGCGATAATTTCTGCGATGGTGGCTCACGCCTTCGTACTTCACGCCCGCAAACTTATCGATGTACGGCCGGAAGGTGTAGTAATACGTCGCAGGATCCATGTGCTCGGGGATGCGCCGTAAGACGCCGATCATGTTGTTGACCGCGGCGCGGGTACGCCCGCACATCATCGAGTAGTCTTTATACCCGCGTGAGGCACGCTCCATCTCCGGAAATGCCGGTGCCGCCTTCCCCTCGATATCCACGTGCACGAGCTGGAACCAGCTCTCCTGATTGACGCCATGCGCATCGGGCAGGTACGTGAAATTTTGTATCGTCGCGAGATTTCCCAGCTCGATGGGGCCGTTCGGGTCGATACGTTTCCAGTTCCAAAGGACGTAGGCGTTGTATTTGTGCATGGGCACTTCACCGAGCGCTTTGCAAATGCGCACGAGAGGTCCCGCGATATTGCGCGGCAATTCATACACCGGCGGCTGCTTGATCTGAAGCACGTATCCCTTGGCTATAAATGAATATCGCACGTACAGAAGGCGAAGCGTGCGGACGTCCACTTTGCCGATAGTCTCGAGTGGAGGGGCGGGAAGTTCAAGACAGCGGACCCGCTTTCGAAAGTCGGGGTCGAGAAGATTTTGAGGCAAATTCTTGCCTTCGACATCGAGCACCCTGTACGGCGAGTCTTCCGGAAATTCCCACATTGGGTCTTCCGCAGGCAAAAACCCGCGTTTGAACGCACCACCCGCGAACATCTCTTGCAACATCTGTCGCTCCACTTTTGGACACTTTGTGCTGGGCATAGGGTAGCAGATGGGCGGCAAAACAAAAGCCCCGCACGGTGAAGTGAGGGGCTGAAAGTTCAGGTGGTCACGCGCGGGGCCTTGAGCCACCGGAAGGTGAGATTGATCATTGGTACGAGCGCAAGGAGCGCTAGAAAATCCCATGCGCTTGCCCATGTCCACGGATAGGGTCCGTATGAGCTGAAAGGCGAAGCTGCGTCACCGAATGCGAAGAGCATCGGCACAAGTGAAAGCGCAGCGAAAATGACCAGGGATTTTGACGCGAACCTTTCGTCGGAATAGACCTCAGTCTCATGGAACCATGCGATCCACGCGCTTACACCGAAAACAGTGCAAACAAGTCCCGGCACTAGCGCGATGACGATCTTATCTTGCGCAGTTGCCCACACATTCAGGCCGTCACCTGCGTAAATGGCCAAATAGCCAATGACCCATGCAAGGCCGATATAGACCAGCTTTTCGAACATGCAGTTCTCCATTGCTTTCTTCCGCAATCCTACTTAGGGCCGCCCAAAAGTAAAGGCCGCGCGAAGCGGCCTTAGTGCAGGGAATCGAGGTACGGGCTGTGCACGTTGAAGATGAACCAATTGACCACCCATGCGAGAAGCCCCAGCAGGAATACGAAGGGTATGAGGTATATGAGCGCTACGAGCATCTCAACGAGCCTCCAGAAGAAGCTATATAGATGGGGCCACACGAGGATCACTATCACCACGATGATGAGCACCACAACGATGAGCTTCCAGAAGGGCAAGTGAGCCCAATTGTGTCCGAAGAGCACACTGATCTGATGGATGGAGAAATTCCAGATCCATCTGAAGATATCCACGACGAGGTTGATGAAGCGATCGACGAACCGTTCTATTTCATTGGCCATTCTTTCCTCCTAGCCAAAGAGCATCTGCCGTGAGCGTGACATGCGGACAATGAACGCGCGGTGAGAATCACGGTGCCTTCATAGCGTCGGCGCGATAGTACGTGCATGAACGCCGTTATACTTCTGGCCACGCTCAAAAAAAGCACAGAAGTGTCGCACACTGAGGGCCTGTGCCAATTATTGATAGAGGAGTTCAAAAAGCAGAGCGTAGAGAGCGAAATACTAAGGCTTATCGATTTTCATATTCCGCCCGGCGTTGTCAGTGACGTGGGCGAAGGTGATGAATGGCCGAAAATTTTGGACAAAATGTTGAAGAGCGACATCGTGATATTCGCGACGCCGATATGGTGGAGCAATCAGTCGTCGCTCATGCAACGCGTGGTCGAGCGTTTGGACGAACTCAACGAGGAGATCGTAGCTACAGGAAAATCGGAGTTCCTCAACAAGGTGGCCGGCATGGTCATCACCGGCGCGGAAGACGGCGCGCAGCACATCATCGGCAATCTCGGCAACTTTCTGGCATGGAACGGTTTTTCGCTTCCGCCTGCGCCGTCGCTCTCGTACCTTGGCTCGTACGAAAGAGGCGAGGAGGATTCTGTGGAAACTGTAGCCGATAAATTCCGCAAAATGAAAAACACGGCCGGCATGGCCCGCACAATGGCCAAAAATATCGTCCACCTCGCCAAAGTCCTGCAAAAAAATCCCTTCCCCGCGCAGGAAGCCGGTGCGCAATACCTTAGATAGGCCAACAAAAACGACCTAAAATTCTTTGACGGAAGGATCGGTCAGGGGATCAAACTGCGGAGCGGGTCCCTCGGCAATTTTCTTTTTGTAAAAAGCAATAAGTGAATCTGAAAGCTTGCTCTTATCGAAAAGATCCTCAAGCGAAAGTATACCCGCCTCTTCAAGGAGTGCTTTTTGTTTCTCGGCAGAAAAGCGATGAAAAGTAGCGCCCGGCAGATTTCGTTCCATAAGGACATCGCCGATGAATCCGTCGACGATTTTGTCTTTGTCGCTTGTTTGCGAAAGTTCAGGTATCAATTCGGCCAACTTTACCGCGCCGACCTCTATCAATTTTTGATACGGATCTTTTTGCGAGGCGGATTCCAAATGTTCCATGCACACTATCGTATCATTCTTTGTGCGAAAACGTGTAGTACATTGGCCGCGGGATGTCAATCAACAACCATGTCTCGCACCATGGCCAAAAATATCGTCCACCCTGCTACAGTCCTCCAAAAAAATCCCTTCCCCGCGCAGGAAGCCGGTGCGCAATATCTTCGCTAAATTGGCAATTTTGACGTTCGCTGTTTAATGATATAGGCTTTGTGTCGGAAAATTAGCGGGAGTCTCTCAATGACGGTGCAGCCGAAAAATCCTAACTTGCTGACATTTCAATTCAAGGCATTTGAACAGCTACTTTGTGAAGTGCTCGGTGCCGACGCGGATATGCTCGGTATCGGGGGAGAGCACGAAGGCATCGTGGAGCTTCGAAAGTTGGCGGAACACATCCTGCGCACCCTCTACAATTATAAGGACGACAGGCTCATTGAGCTTCGAAAGAATGATCCGCGGCAAAACCACGAGCTGCTCTCTCGATATCTTGGACATTTTGAATTTTTTGCCCGCATGCAGTGGTCCTCGGTATTTACCGTAGTCGAGTACGGATATAGGGAAATTCTTGAGTCCGCCTATTGCTCTCCCTTTTGCACCGGCATCCATGATCTCGCCCAAAAAGAGCTCACCGAGCTCTACAGCTACTCTTCGGAGCAGTTTTCCGAACTCAAAAAAGATCCCTAGTTCTTCAGGTCCGCGCACTGCGGACTTTTTCTTATAGCATGAGGTGTTGTCATATTGAAGTCCACAACTACGCAATGTAGATTTGTGCTAGGCATCTGTAAAAAAGAGGAGAACTCGTGATGCGTGTGAAGATCGCAATTCTTACCGTGGCACTGCTCGCTTCGGTACCGGCCGCTGCTCAAACGATCTCGAGCGCTTCGGACCCCGAGTATGCGGGGTGCATGAACCGTTTCGAAGCTCCGAAGGGCACGGTCTCCTACGAGGATTTCGTGCGTAATGACCTCGGACGGGATCTGGAGTCGTCATTTTCTCGCGAATGGCCGTACAATCCTGCGTGGGGCCGCTACGATGAGAAAGCTAACGAGTTCAGGAACAATCCCGTCGTTGCGTTCAAACTATCCGGATTCTTCGCCTTTCAATTCGGTTCTCTCAAGCACGGCAGAAAAGATCACGTGATCTACGGCATCCATGCCAATGATTGCCACGATCTCGTGCTGCGCCAGAGCGACGGGAAGGAGCGAGCCATTCCGCACGTCAGTGCGCACTTGCAGTGGCCCGAAGATTCCGTGGAACTCAAGTATGCAGGCGAGACGCTCGATATCCATCGCAGATTTCTTGAGGTTCTTGCCTCCTTCGACAAGGAAGTGCTCGTGATCGCGCGAGCTGTCGGGACGGGTTGGCAGATGCACGGAGATCGGATCCAATTCGTGGACGTAACGTTCCAGATAATTGATTTCAAGTTCTCGGAGAAATAGACACTCGGCCCCGCGCTCGCGCGGGGCCCTTTATTATGTTCATTGTGCACCCTTCAGGATTCGAACCTGAGACCTTTCGAATGTGAATCGAACGCTCTAACCAACTGAGCTAAGGGTGCTTGTGCTGAAGGATAATCTATTTATTAAGAGCTGAAAAGCTGCTATATTTCGGAGGTCGGTTTAATGAGGGCCTATATCTTGAGGATCGATATAGACCCGTCGTTCGGAGAAAATGAATGTGAGCATTCATTTTCGATCCTCACTAGGGCCTATAGTAAAGTGGTATTACGCGACATTCGCATTGTCGAAGCGCGAGTTCGATTCTCGCTAGGTCCACACGACGCTTTGCGTCGAAGTGGAGTCTTGTGTCGGGCCGTAGTATGTTTTGGTAGAACGTACGAGATGGGATGAATTCAAGTGTCGGGCCGTAGTATACCGGTAGTACGTACGATTCGGGTTCGTAAAGACCGGGTTCGATTCCCGGCGGCCCGACACTTGAATTCATCGGATGTGCGGGGCACATCCGCGGCCGCGAGTAGCGGGTAAAGACCGGGTTCGACCTCTTACAGAGGCGGTATACCTTCAGGACATTTTCTTCGTTATACTCGAAAATGTCGCCGAAGGTCTTGCGGATGCATCGTGCACTCGCATCCTCACCCGGCGGCCCGACACAAGATTTCACTGTTAGGAAAACAAAAAAATACCGGGCTGTAGTATACCGGTAGTACGCATGCATGGGGATGAAAAAGTGTGGGACACTTTTTCATCCGACCTTAGGGAGGAGGTTTTCAGAATTTTTGTCGGGGTATAGTGTATCGGTAACACGCATGCATGGGGTGCATGAGACGCTGGGTCCGACTCCCAGTACCCCGACAAAAATTCTGAAAAATGTAGACCGGTTCGACCTCTTACAGAGGCGGTATACCTTTCGGATATTTTGTTCGCTACTGCTCCAAAATACCTCGAAAGGTCTTGCGGATGCTGCGCGCACTCGCATCCTCACCCGGCAGCCCGACAAGCTCACGAAGTGAGCGTGGAGGGCTGCAGCAATGCGCCTGCGCGCATTGCTGCGGGAATCGAACGCCGGAGCGTTGCCGAGCCAGTAGGCGAGGCAGTGAGGCGGTGCCCAGCCCGAGCTTTGCGACGGCAAAGCGAGAGACGCGGGAGATTCCCGGCAGCCCGACAGTGCTAGTGAACAACCATGTTCATGTTGCTTATCGTTCGCGGCCGCGAAAGTCAAGCAACATCTACGTTCCTCATTACCTGTCCTCTCGGCAGGAATCGAACCTGCATCAGTCCCTTCGGAGGGGACCATCCTATCCATTGAACGACGAGAGGAGTCACCTTGCATTCTATCCAAGCCGACGCTTCGAACCAAGGTTCGAAGGTCGGCTCCCCGACCGCTTTGCGCGTCGGGGTTGAACGACGAGAGGTGTTGTGAGACATCATAGCTGGAGTTGCAATAATAATACAGCTGTTGCATAATCGCAGTTGGAAAATCAATGGAGGAAATGATGCCCGAGACGAAGGGGTTTCCGCGCCGACGACGAAAGGTCTTCAATGAAAATGATCGACCGCAGCACGATAGTTCGCTTGAAATGCTGCTTATCGCGGGCGTAATCATTTTATCTTTCATGTTCGCGGCTCATTATGGAGCCAAGAACCATGTAGGGCCGTGGCATATCACGAGCTCGCATGGGTCGATGTACGAGCAGTTGAATACGAGATGAGCTTACACTTGATCGGGGCCTTACGGGTCCCGATTTTGTTATACTAGGGACAATGAAAACAACATCGCTTCTCGTTTTGGCCGGCGTGCTTACTATCGCCGTCGGAATTCTTTTGCAGATATCGCACGTGGGAGCGATGCATCGCATCAAAGTGATAGCCAATTACGACGACTGCGTCGCGGCGGGGAATCCGGTGATGGAATCGTATCCGTCGCAATGTCGCACGCAGGATGGCCGCACTTTCGTCGATCCGCGCGAGCGGGTGGCAGAGCCCCAGCCGGTCACCAATGATTCCGGGCCCTTCGTAGGAGCCGGTTGCGCCGTTGCCGGCTGCAGCAAGGAAATTTGTGCCGAAGCATCAGAGGCCGACGGCGTCGTCAGCTCGTGCGTCTATCTCGCGCAATTCGCTTGCTACAAAAACGCGCGCTGTGAGCGCCAGTCCGATGGAAAGTGCGGGTGGAGGCAAACAGCCGAGCTCCAAGCGTGCATCAACGCCTCTCCGGCGACACGGGTCGCACCGATGTCCGACTAATTGCGGACACAACGCGAATCTCAAAGGCGCATGGACACGCTGTCTTTTGTGTTGTATTTTGCTGTCAGATAAAGGAGCATCCTAATGCACCCAGTTCTTCAAGCATCGGCGGACATATACGCCGAGACATTGAGAAGCAATGAGCCGAATAAATGGCTGGACTACGTAGACAGTATTCTCCATGGAATCACAGCGAGCGACATTGCCGCGATCTTCGAGGAGGCGCGCACTATGCGTGCCGACAGCGTCGAAGCGCAGCGACATCTCTGGATATTCCAGCATCCGACGCTCGAGGTCTTTCGCGCAGTAATCATCGATCCCGACATGTGTCAAGGATTCGCCGCGTTGCTCGAGGTCGCGCACGGCAAAAGGCCGCACGTCATCAAACGGAAGGCGCGCCGGTACCTGCCGCGTTTCCTCTTGGGTTTGCAGTCGGAGTGGGAACTTATCGATACGCGGCTCTCACACGTCAATTGGTGGCGCGTGAATCCTGTGCGCGAGGCGGATTGGTTCCTGCTCAACTATGCCCGACTATTGGAACGCAAGGGGTATAGCCATTTCCACCTTCGTCGCGACGTACTCGAACTCTTGCCGGAGCCGGAAATAGAAGAAGAGAGCAGGAACCGTATCAAGAAAAAACTGCAACGCACGTATGCGTATGAATGGCTTCAAAGTCATAGGCGTGAACTGCCATATCACTTCCTCCACTGCAAGGAGTTGCGCAGGTCGCACTCGCAGCTCGTAGATTCGCTCTCGGAATTGGTGGATGTCGGATACGACAAAGTGAAATGGGCGGATCTCCCGTGGCAATGGAAGCCGATCGGCACTCTGTGGCGGGTTCTACTGCAAAGCATCTCTTTGGGCGCGTGGCCGACCTTTCACTTGTGCGAGCGAACGGTGCAGCGTGCCAAGTGCGCACTCGATCCGTCTGCGTCGTATAAGGATAAGGAAATGACGGACACTGTTCATTCGTTCTTGGAAAAGAGCGATGATTGGACAAGCGAGATCCGGCGCGTAACCGATGGAAGATTGCCTGTGGGGCTCAAGCTGCATGGCGCGAGCGGCGAGGCTATCCTAAGGCACTTCAGCGATTCGGCCTTCAGGCTCGAATCGGCCGGCAAAACGACCATCATGCCGCCCGTGGGAAATGCTGCGGTGCTCAAAGACGTCTTTTTGCTCATAGAAAAGCGTTGCGGTGTGATAGCGCTCGACTCTGATGTGCAGATACAGGTGTGCAGCGCGGGCGAATTGGATCAACGCAATGCGGCGCTGCTCGGCATCTGTTTCTATCTCGGCTCCGACAGGATACGCCGCTACCGGCGCGAGGATTTCACGACCACGCACGTTTCGACCTGCGGACGGCTCGTCGTCTACGGAGCGGGCGGGCTTGATCGGGGGTTTGACTGGTGGGACAAGGATGACGAGGGAAGGCTCGTCATCCGCAAACTCCCCGGCAAGATCATCAATCGTACCGACGTGCTCACCTGCAAAAGCGTGCGCGACATCGAGAACGTAAATCTCGTTGCCACTCTGCTCATGCACGCGCAATGCGCGGGCTACTGGGAAGCTCTCGGCAAGTCCTTTATCAAAGAGGTCGAGGGACTTCTGGAGCAGCACGGCCTATCAGGCTTACTCGCAGTGTCGTGGGTCTACGGAGGATCCGCACACACGCCGGCGTTCAGAGACGCCGGTAACAGTGATGAGGATGTCAAGGGTACGTTGTTCTTCGATGTGTTCTCCGACCTCATGGAATATGCGTTTGCAGAAGTGGCCCGCATTCAAAAAGCGAAGTTGCTCGGCAAAAGGGACGCGGACCGCGAGGGAATTCTCTCGCAGATGCGTGAGATACTCCTGCGATATGGAGCTGAACTGCACAAGAGAGCCAAAGAGGTGAGACCATGACAAGGATGCATCAGCCCGGCGCTCGGCCGTTCGAGATTCCGGAAGAACTTCCGAATCCCGCGCAACCTGCACGGGAACCGGTACGGGAGCCGCAGAAGGCACCCGCACGACCGGAACCGGTAAAAGTGCCGGAGAAAGTAACTGCCGCCCCACTCGGGCGGCTTTTCTTTTTTGAGCAAAAAAGAAGGGCGCCACGTTTGACGTGGCGCCGTATTTTACATAGAAGACAAGAACTTTTCTTCGATCGGCGTTGGACCATGAGCAGTCGGTCCGTTGCGCTGCCGAAATTGTATCGCAGCATAAGCCGAAACTGTCCACAGCTGGATCTGCTGCGGCGGCTGTTCGCGCTGATTGAAGCGGCCGTCTTTTGTATCTTCCGTTTTGACAATGCGCTCGTTGAGTTTGATGACGCGCTCCCTTGTGCCGCTTACGTACTCGGGATACATTTTGGTCTTTTCGCAAAGGTTTCGCACGCGCATTTCGAGTTTCTCTGCGAGCAGATCGAAACCGTGATTGCGCAGGCCCTCTGCAACGCCAAAGGTCTGCATCGGCCAGACGTTGCCATTGTGGTAGGCAGTAGGCATAAAGCGCGGTTCACTGTAGGCAAGTGATCGCAGCCCCGCGTGTCCGAGCAGCTCTTCGCTGAATATCTCATCGAGCAACCGCTCCACGGTCTGCCTATCCTCCGCGTGCTTTAGGATGCGAGAATTGAGCAAAAAATAGGGAATAGCCTTCCTTACTTTCATTACTCGAATTCGTCCGTCCTTGTCGCCTCGATCGGAGCCGACCGCAAGGTAGAGGCCGCGTTCATCCTCGACGATGAGATGTTTACGGACGCTGTCCCGTAGCTTACCTGCGAGCAGTCGCCAATACTGCGCTTTGCGCAAGCACTCATCGGGAACGAGCTCTGCCGCCATCATGAGTGCGTCGTATGCATACCCCTGTACTTCGGTGCTGCACACGCCTTGCTTGGTGTTTGCAAGGGTGCCATCGGCATGGAAATGCGAGTCCCACGAATCTTCCATGACTTGGTTCACATGATCGGTCTCGAATCCTGGATAATACTCGAGAAAGCTTTCGTCATTCTTGTTGACGCGGCTGATGATCCACGACATCGAAAGCTTGAGCGCTTCCAGCATGGTGTGCTGTTGCTCATCGCGGCCGATATAGTGCGTATTCGTAAGGAACGATTGACCATCCTTCGCGTACTTTACGTACGCGTGCAGAGCGATGACGAAGAGCGGAGTAGAATCCACAGCTCCGTAGTAGGGAAATTCCCACCTCTGATCATGGGTGATCTTTCGTGCGATCGGATCATTTGGGTCACGCGCCTCGTGGAACGTGCGTCCGTATTGTTCGGAGCGGTAGCGATGAGCGATCATTCCGATCCTCTCCGCGCAGAAGATGAGCGTGCTGCGTAGAAGCCGCGGGAACTGTGGAAAAACGTTGAGTGCGGCTATCAGCGCATCTCGGGCGAAGGGGCACTCATAGAGGCCTTGTCCGCGGACGCGGTGCAGCGAACGGGCGGCGATCGCGGGACCGTTCATGCCGATATCTTCTGGCCTGTCCACGTCGCACAGAGCGCAGAGGACCTCGAGATAGTCGGGCATTGTTTCGATCGTCGGCGTCGGACACCGTTCGACACTGTTGATCCGCTCTCCCGGCCGCAAGAAGGGCAGTAGGTCGGGTACCTCCTGACTCGGGTCGTACTGCGATGGATTTGTAGCTTCATCCAGAGACATCGTCTCCTCCTTTATTGTTCTCTTTAACCTAGGGGCACATTACCAGTGTAAGGTTGACAAGTCTAACGCTCGAAAAAAGAGTAGAAATCTGCTATCCTCTCCCTATTACGGGCCTATATGGATTACCATAGAGACCCGTCGTTCGAAAAAAATGAGAATAAATGTTATTCTCATTTTGTTTCTCGCTAGGGCCTATAGTATAGCGGTAGAACGGTTCCATGGCATGGAACAGGTCGGGGTTC
>CAZHOB010000033.1:0-18109 GCA_964534465.1 uncultured Candidatus Saccharibacteria bacterium | reverse complement strand
CCTGAAAGCAACGCAGCTATTGTTGCGTATATGGTAGCTGAAGGTCTTGAAAAGCGCCTTCCATTCCGCCGCGTACTCAAACAACCAGTTGAGAAAGTAATGGCAAATCGTGACGTTAAGGGTGTCCGTATCGCACTTGGCGGCATGCTTGGCGAAGATAAGCGGGTCATCGAGCGGTCGGACATTGCTAACTGGAGCGGAAGATCCGTCGCGGCTGATATCGAAAAAGCGCTCGGCACGCTCGTCTTTCTCGAAAAAGATCCGGTGCTGCGAGAGCTCGCAGAACTCAACTACGGACTCAGCGCGCGCGGGTCGCTCGGCGCTCTCTGGGGAGCAATGGTGTTTTTGAGAACACAGGTAACACAGTAAAAGGGCTTCGCGACGTGCGCGAAGCCCTCATTTTTTTGTCTAATTCAGTGACCGGGTGGCGGGATCCAAAGATCGTTTTCCGGTCCGAATATCACGCCACGCTGCCCTTCCTCGACAACGCCTACTTCGGCGGCTTGCAGATCCAACTGCCGGGCGATATCCACCACTTTGTCGGCGTCTTTTTTATCGACGAAAACATAGTAGCCTACGCCCCAGTTAAAGGTGGTGATGCAATCACGCAGCGACACTCCGATCTCATTCATGTAGAGCATCAACTCCGGTACCGATAGCCAATTCTCCTTGGAGATCTTGTACGTGAACGACT
This sequence comes from uncultured Candidatus Saccharibacteria bacterium, assembly GCA_964534465.1. Taxonomy (GTDB): domain Bacteria; phylum Patescibacteriota; class Minisyncoccia; order Phycocordibacterales; family UBA2100; genus UBA10103. Next base: position 17,415 of record CAZHOB010000033.1, on the reverse strand, counting down.
TATCGCTCACATTGCAAAGCTTGGCTACGCCTCCGCCTGTCCCAGGCAGATATGCATGCACATCCACGCTGTTTTGGAACAACCGATCCACAAGCGATGCATAGCAAATTGTCGGGACCATCACCGCTTCGCCGACCGTTTTACCACTCGGCATTTTGGTATGCAGTTCATCAGGCAGACCCTGTTGATCCTCCATTCGATCATCCATGGCCTTGCGCATAATGACCGAAATACCGTTGGCATGAATGCCGGAGGATTGAATGCCGACTATCACATCGCCAGGTTTGAGCTTCCGCTTATCGATCATCCGCGACACAGGAGCATAAATACCCATGACCGCCGAACTGAAGACTGCCGGAAGTGCCGTGGGGCCGATCAACTTTTTGTATCGTGGATTGACCAGATATTTGTACGATGCTGATTCTCCCTGCACGAGCGCCATACCGGCACTCTCGCATGCCTCGTACAGTCCGCGCGCAATGTCTTCGCGACGTCTCTCATCCGCGAAAAATTCACTGCTGCCGGCGACGATCTCGTCAGCCAAAGTGACACACATGGCACCGGAGGCGATCGCGTCATTGGATGCCATTCGGACCGCATCTTTGATAATGCAATCGTGATAGGTCGGGCCATTGGGCTCTTTCGCATAGAGTATAGCGGCGATAAGGCTCTTGTTGCCGAGCCCTTCGATGACCGGGCCAGGGAGCCACGAGTGCTCGTGGGGACCGACATACCTCATGCCGTGCGAAATATCCACGCCCCACCTATGCGGGAACATGCGCGTCTCTCTCGCGACCTCTCTCATTCGCGCCTTGAACGGGTCGATCAGTTTGTAATCAACGCCCGCTTTCGCGTTCTCACTTCTCATGTCGTTCTCCTATTTCTGCCCGCACCTTACCCTATCCTGCGGGATTTTGCCAGAGCGCGTTTTCTGTGGTACGTTCTTGCCAGAGATTTTCAGCCCGAGGAGAAGGCCATGAGCCAGCAAGTCGTGAGTTTGGTGTACTCGCCTACGGAAGCGCCCGCCGCGTTCCTAAAATTCATCGAGCAGTTGAGTAAAGCGCTCGAGAAGGAGTGCGACGCCATTGTGTTCGGGCCGGAGTATATGACCGAACGCAGGGAGACGGTCTTCACCTATCGTCGTGACTTCGTACATGTAAAGGCCTCCGATGCCGTCATCGTGTTCGCCGATCATGAGTCTATAGACGTCGGCATCATGCTGAGAGAGGCGCACTTCCACAACGTGAAGACCCTCGTGCTCAAGCGCTATGAACGCAACGGGAAGCAAAAGCAGCTCGCGCCAAAAGTCCTCGCAGCGGCGGAGCTCGGTGAACTGAAGTTGGTGCCGTATTGCTCGCTCACCGACGCGGTGGATACGGCGAAAAGATTTCTCGAGACCGTCAGAGAGATCTACCGGCGACAAGCAGAACAAAAAGTCGCATAAGTAAATCCCGTCGAGGCAACTCGGCGGGGTATTTTTTGCATCTGATTTTTTTTATTTCTCAAGTACGACCCAAGTATATTTAAGATCGCCGAGCATGTGCTCTTCTTCGAACGTCATCTTTTTGAATTGCGATCCGTACGGCGGGAAGAAAGTGTCGGCATCATTTTCAGCATCGACGATCGTGAGGTAGAGCCTCTCGACATACGGCATTGCCGCTTCGTATATCTGCGCGCCACCGATGATGAAAATTTCTTCTTCATCCTTCTGTTTCGCGTAATCAAGCGCCTCTTCTATGGTGTGCGTCACGGTAACGCCGGCAAAATTCCACGAACCGTCGCGCGTCACGACGATATTCGTGCGCTCCGGCAGCACACGTCCTATCGATTCGAACGTCTTGCGTCCCATTATGATGGGATGGCCTGTCGTTATTTTCCTGAATCGTTTCAGGTCGTCAGAAATGGTCCAGATGAGCCGGTTGTCCTTGCCGAGCTCGCGATTGCGTCCTATCGCCGCGATGGCTGAAATGATGGGTTTTTTCATATGTACCCCTCTTTTTTAGACTATACCACAAGAAAAACAGCCCGTTTGAGGGCTGTTCATCAAAAGAGAGCGATAAGTATCGTTGCAATGACTGCGAGGAAGACCCCGATCATTTTCGGAATGCTCACGAGAGCGGAGTCAAAGAGCGACGGGATGTACATACCGAGAAAAAGAGAAGACAGAAAGACTGCCGAGGCGGTCAGATTGGTGATGCTTAGGGCCAGACCTTCATTCGGCGCGCTTTTCAGAGCGCCAAAGAGGAAAAAATTTGCAGCAGAACCGATCGTAATTCCTATAGCAATAGCTGCTACAACGACCCAGGGCCGCGGAATGAGCGTGAAGGATTGCACTTTTGCAAGAGCCCCAACGCCGATCGCCATTCCCAAGCAATACCACGTCAAAAAAACCGGTGTCTGCATCTGTAGATTTCTCTCGAAAAATTTGACGGAGAGAAATCCGAGTACGAGGAACGGCACGGCAAGGAACGCCTTTGCGACCCAGCTCATTTTGAATCTCCTACAGACTGACTGCACGAATTGTAGCAGCAGTTCAGACTTGCCATTTCTCACAATTGTTGTATGTTGCTTACAGTCAAATTAGCCAGCAACGGGAGGCTTCGTTGAGCAAAGTGAAGGTGGCGCTGTTCGCGAATGATTACGGCGAATCGCAGATGATGTTCAAACTTGATCAGGCACTTGCCAAAGATCACCTTACCGACCCGTTGCTGAACAACGGCAGCACTCGAATGCCGGATAAGCGATGGATCGAAGAGTACGTGAGCTGCAACATCCTCTCTCTTGTCGCGATGTCGGAGACGTGCGACATGGAAGTCGCCGCCGCCAACGAAACGCTGCGTCAGGGAAAACCCCTGATCTTGCTCGCCTTCGGTTCGTGGCGACAGAAAGCGTTCGAGGAAATCGTTGCGCGCGCGAACGTGCTCTTCGTCATCGACGAAGGCGAGGCGCTGGAGGCTCGGGAGAAATATCCCACGCTGAATGTCAAGGTCTTGCTCGATGAATGGGTGGGTGGCACAGAGTTAAAGGTACGAAAGGCCATCCTAGAGGCAATCCAAGAGTTGGTGAAATAAAACTGGGCCGGATTTTCCCTGCGGGAAAATCCGGCCTTTTTCTTATGTCAAAGTTTGGAAAAAATCGATGAGATGCAAGGCGCGGGGGTACTGGAATCCGAGCCGTACAATTCGTACGGCGAGGATTACGGCGGGGCCCCGCAACGCAGCAGCTCGCGATTTTTTGCCTAACTTTACACGATCATCTTCGCCTTGATGGACGGGTGGCTCACGTAATTCACGAGCTGAATATCGTCCATTTTGAATCCATCGATATCTGCTATTGTCGGATTGAGCCACAACTGCGGCAGGTCCATCGGCTCCCGCGAGAGCTGCTCTTGTACGGCATCGAAGTGCTCGTGGTATATGTGCGCATCCTGCAGCGTCAGAATGACTTCGTACGGCTTGAGGCCTGCGACCTGCGCGAGCATCGCGGTGAGAAGCGCGTACGAAGCGATGTTGAACGGCACGCCGAGGAACATGTCGCAGCTGCGTTGCACCATGTGGAGCGAGAGCTTGCCGCCCGCCACGAAACACTGAAAGAACATGTGGCACGGCGGCAGTGCCATGTCGTCGAGCTCTCCCGGATTCCACGCCGTCACGATGAGCCGACGGTCGTAAGGATTATTCTTGAGTTTGTGAATGAGCTCCGCTATCTGATCAATGACCTTGCCGTCGGGCGATCTCCATCCGCGCCACTGAATGCCGTACACCCGTCCGAGGTCGCCCTTGAATTGGCTCTTCGGTGCCCAATAATCTGCTTCCGCGTTGTCGGTCCAGATAGTGCGCTCGCTGCCGTTGAACATCTTGAGATCTTCATCACTCGCCCGCTCTTTTCCTTTCAGGTCGAGGAACCACAAGAGTTCGCTCTTCATTGCTTTGAATGCGAGCTTCTTGGTGGTCACGGCAGGAAAACCGTTCTCCATATTGAAGCGCATTTGTATCGCGAAAAGTGCGCGCGTCATCGCGTTGCGCCCCTGACGATCAACGCCCTCGTCCATGACCCGGCGCATTACGTCGTTGTAAATTTTCATAGCGTTACCTCTGTTTGATGTCGCGATCTGTGTACAGGCGCGGCAGCATCATTTCGGGCTTCCAACTCTTCTTCAACTGTGCCAGAGAGCCCTTGCCCTGGTATTTGCCGGCCTGTGCATAATCCGAATCGAGTATCGGGCCCGTCTCAAAGAAAATTATCTGCGCAATGCGCCGGCCGACGACAAGCGGAATGTAGTATTTGTTGGACGCATTCGTTATCTCCATCGTCCAGCGGTTGATATAGCCCACATCACCCCAGCCCGCGCATTTGCACACGGATATAAAGCTGCGACCGAGGCTTGAACGCGCCTTCATCATCGTCGTAACGTGCTCGCGTCCGCCGATAAATTCCTGCGTGTGAGCCAAAATAGTCTCGCCGGGGGCCATGAGGATGACCCGCTCTTCCGGCGCAATGCCGCGCCAGTCGAAATTGTATTGTTCAAAAGCCTCCTTGGCGGTCTTGGCCTTGCGCGCTTTGTTGCCCCACACTCTATCTACGTGCGATTTGTCGTAAATGTTATAAATATTTTCAAAGTGTTTGGGATGTTGTTCGGCGAAATAGTATTCTCCTAAAGTAACGTCATAACTTGAGGTGGCCAGATTTCTTCTATCAAAGGGCTCGATGATAATTGAGCCCTCTCTCATCGACTCCATTATTTTTTTATCCGAAAGTGCCATAGTTTTTGTTGTCTCTACTTTAGCATATACTGTGCAGCAATCGGTATGGACAAAAGAGGCAGACTTATCGTCATAGACGGCTCCGACGGCTCAGGCAAGGCCACGCAGACGAAATTGCTCGTCGCACGCCTCAAAAAAGAAAAAGTGCGTGTGCAAACGATGGATTTTCCCCGATATACCGACAATTTGATGGGCAAGCTCATCGGCGAGTGCATCGCGGGAGCGCATGGCGACTTTCTCCACAGCGATCCGTATGTGGCATCCGTCCTGTACGCCGCCGATCGATTTGAGTCCAAAGCGCAAATAGAAAAATGGCTCGCTGCAGGCGATCTCGTCGTGCTCGATCGCTACGTAAGCGCCAATCAGATACACCAAGGCGGCAAAATAGCCGACGCCATGAAGCGAAAAGTGTTCCTCACGTGGCTTGAACGCATGGAGTACGGTGTATTCGGACTCCCAAAACCCGACCTCACTGTTTATTTGAGCATGCCGCTCGGATTTTCCATCCAATTACTGCAGACAGCGGCGCCCAAAAAGCGCGGATACCTTAAAAAAGGCGCCAAAGACACCGTGGAAATGGATATCCAATACCTGCAAAATGCGCAAAAGAGTGCTGAGCTTTTGATGAAGGAGCATAAGAATTGGAAGAAAATACTGTGCGCCGAGGGCACGGCCATACTTTCGCGTGAAATAGTTCACGAAAAGGTCTATGATACCGTCAGGCAGTTTGTTAGGATGTAACCACCATGGAAGACATCTACAAGCACATAAAGAAACAAGACCTCGCGGTCTATAAAACCATCGTCGGCGAGAAAAAGCGTCAGGCCGCCGAAGTGCAGCTCATTCCTTCGGAAAATATTGTTTCGCGCGCCGTCGAAGAAGCGCTCGGCTCTGTTTTTACCAACAAGTATTCCGAAGGCTATCCCGGCAAGCGCTACTACGGCGGTCAGAAGTATACCGATGAAGTCGAACTGCTGGCCATAGAGCGCGCGAAGAAACTTTTTGGCGCAGATCATGCCAATGTGCAGCCGCTCGGAGGTGCCAACGCGAACATCGCTGTATATCAGGCATGGCTCGAACCGCACGACACTGTCCTTGGAATGGACCTCGCGCACGGCGGACACCTCACGCACGGCTCCCCCGCCACCTACGTCGGCAAAAAAATGTTCAACTTCGTCCGTTACAAGATGAAAGATCCGGACACGGGTGAAATAGATTACGACGAAGTGGAAGCGATAGCTTTGCGGGAGAAACCCAAGCTCATCATCGGCGGATTTTCCGCGTATACCCGCGAACTCGATTGGCAAAGGCTCGCCGAGATCGCTAATAAGGTCGGTGCCGTCGCGATGGCAGACGTCGCACATATCGCCGGGCTTATCGTAGGTGGAGCTGCTAAGAATCCGTTTGATTACGGATTCCACGTGGTCACGACAACGACGCACAAAACACTGCGCGGCCCTCGTGGCGGACTTATTCTTTCTAGGGGCATCGTATCGAGCACGCTGAAAGCGCCCGAGAAAACCATTGAAAATCTTCCGACGCTCATCGACAGAAGTGTCTTCCCCGGATTGCAGGGCGGCCCGCACATGCATCAGATCGCGGGGAAAGCAGTTGCCTTTGGAGAAGCGCTCAAGCCTTCGTTCAAAACCTATGCCAAGCAGATAGTAAAGAACGCGAAGGTGATGGAGAAGGTGTTCAAAGCGAACAATATCCGCCTTCAGTGTGGTGGCACCGACAATCACATGCTTCTTGCCGATGTGCGCAGCTCGCTCGGTATCGGCGGCAAAGACGCAGAAGCGCTGCTCGAAAGCGTGGGCATTACGCTGAATAAGAACGCTATCGTCGGCGACGAAAAAATGTTCGACCCGTCCGGCATTCGCTTCGGCACACCGGCAATCACGACGCGCAAGTTCAAAGAAAAAGAAAGTGCGCGCGTGGCGGAGCTCATGGTAGAGACGCTCAAGAATCCCGCCGACCAAAAGAAGCTCAAAGCCGTTCACGCCGAGATCAAAGCCCTCTGCAAAAAGTTCCCTATTCCTGAGTCGTTCGTTTGACTGTCATCCCGTAAAGTGTTATAAGAGGAGCCGGACCAAGGAGGGTCACATGAAGTTCATAATCGCTTCTGTACTCGCTGCTACTGCGCTACTCACACCGGCATCGGCACAAACCAGTAAGGAACTATTCGATTCGATGAGCCACGGCCTTCGTTACTGCGACGAGGGCTCGCAAGTCCTCATAAAATCATATAGCTCCCTTCTGGTGGAGTTGTCGCCGAAAGATAAGGACGAGCTCGTTTTTGTTCTTGAGCGCTCGAGAGGCTACGAGGAGTTCGCGGAAATATACAAACGAGCGATGATAGTGGTGCTCTCGATTCGTCGCAGCGATCAAGAAACGTTGCGTCCCGATGATTTCACCTATCATCCGATCGCCAAACGTAAAGACGGCACATGGTGCGATGACGATGCGTGGCTCAATGGGTGGGTGTTCCTTAACAAGAGGATTGCCGAGAGTCTTGGGAAAAAGTACAGAGATTGATGGACTCACCGCCGAGCTTCGCGCTCGGCGGCTTTTTTTATCTGCCGAGGATAGCGAGAGATACGAATGTGCTCACACATTCGTATTCGAGCGACGCAGGCAGCAGAGGGAACCTCTCATAGAAAAAGCCGTGCAATAGCACGGCTCCGTTTCATTTCCTCATTGCTTTCTTGTATTCATCACTGTTCAGTATCCATCGGAGAAAATCTGCGTCGTTGAGCAGCGAGTGTTGATATCCACCTTCGGAGTTGGCGAGCGATTCGATTCCCACGAGCAGCCAACCCTTACCCGAGGGATGGGCAACAAAGAGCGGGCCTCCGCTGTCACCCGGCATGATGGGACTTTTCCCGATCTTTTCTAATGCGCCACCTTTCGATGTGCGCAGCGTGAATGCCTGGTTCCCGCCGCCGACATCTCTTATCCAATCATGCTCGAGCTCCACCTTCCCCCACCGACGATGTGCGTCCGATCTGCATTTTGTCTGATCTTTGTTGCACCGATACGCTCCGTAGCCCGCTGCAAGTCCTTCGGTCGCGGTTATTTTGGAAAATATCCGCTCTTCCAGCAACGATGTGATGCGTGCGAGCTGCTCGGGAGTCCAGCCAGAAGCGGAATTACCCAGCTCTTCGAGCGCTCCGCGCAAAGGCAAGTCATCATCGAGGATGGTGCGCACTTTTTGCGATATGACGACATCTTCGTCGGGAATAACGACCCCGAAATCTTCGGCGGTCATTTTGTTCTGGATAGCTTCCTCCTCACTCGTCAGATCAACGTCTGTTTTCCTCTCGAGGATCGGCAGATACTTCTTGTACGCCTTCGGGAACCCCGCGCGAATGAAGATATACCGCGCCGACACCGTATGCGTGTAATGGTCAGCACCGACGTACGTAATTCGCACATTACTGCGATACCTGCTGCCGTCCCACAAGCAATGTCCGGCCGTATAAATAAGTCTGCGATTAAAGACAATGCCCGTACCGAGCGACGTGTCGGAATTCACATGCACGACAGCCGAAAATCGTTCGCTGTCGTCGATGTCTCCGACAAAAGGCAGAGCTACGGCGATGCACAATACGAACAAGCCTAATGCGAGGCACGCCTTGACCCAACTTCTCATTGACTACCCCACTATCACCTTTTGCTCATTGTACGTGGGGCATTGCCCCACCGATGCCACCATGTGGAAAAGAGGTGACGAAAATCGATTCTATAAAAGAACCGCCGTGAGGCGGTTCAGGCTAAAACTGCTTGAGGACGTACCTCGTAATATACTTTCACGCCTTCAAATTCTTGCGGCGCACTGTACGTGATCGGCAAGGGTTTGATGAGGGCGATAACGAAGCATGCCTCGTTTTTCTTTTCGGAGGGGCAATTTGCCTCGGCGAACCGCCTGATCGAGATCAAAAGGCCTTGCACATATTCTCCTGAACTCAATGGACCGCTCGTCATGTGCATGTCGCTGAAGCGCTCAAGAATCGGCATATATATTCTTTTCATTTCGTCGAAGGTGGGGGCTTTGCTCACGGTCGCTCCTTTCAAAGATGCTGCATCAAATTGTATCGCACCGACAATCGACCCTTACTTGACATCCGTGCTTTTTTCAGGTACGGTAAATCCGGATTATCGAACACGGGAGCGCCAGATGCTGGATATACTGTTTTGGTCCTTCATGATCGCAATTGGTCTCTGTGGGATATGCGCGCAAGTCATGATGGACGCACGGCAAGCTCAAGTCAGGTGGGAGACGGAGCAGATCCTTCTCTTTTTACGACTTCAGCGGCTGCACGCGGCGAATGAGGCCGCACAAAGACGTAAGCGGCGGCCCTCTCGTGCATGGCACGCTGTTCTTGGCGTATCCGAAAACGCTTCTCTCGCCGAGATCAAGGGGGCGCACGGGAAGCTCGTCAAAAAGTATCATCCCGATACTGCCCCCGACGGCAAGGGCAATCGCGCACGCTTCGAGCAAGTGCGCAACGCCTATCGCGTCGGAAAAGAGATCGCGCAGCGGAGCGATCCAACAGTTCACTGAACACGCCGCCGGCGCGCCCCTGCGCCGGCGGCTTCTTTTTTGCAATTCGGGTATAATCGAACGGTGCACTACTCCCTCACCACCCTCGTCGAGCTCATCGGCTACCCCGGCCTTTTTGCCGCTGTATTCCTCGAAAGCGGCGTCTTTTTCGGATTCTTTTTGCCGGGTGCTTCCATGCTTTTCACGGCAGGATTGCTCGCATCGCAGGGATTTTTTGATGTATTCATCCTAGTCCCCCTCCTTACGCTCGCGGCCATCCTCGGTGACAATGTCGGGTATTGGTTCGGCGCCAAGGTGGGATACCGGCTCTTTTTGCGCCCTAATTCGCGATTCTTCAAACATGAGCATCTCGAGCGTGCGAAGGATTTTTATGATCGTCGCGGCGGACGAACGATATTTCTTGCGAGATTCGTGCCGGTGCTGCGCACCTTCGTACCGATAGTCGCCGGCGTCGTCCGCATGAACTACCGCAATTTTATCTGGTACAACATGCTCGGTGCGCTTGTGTGGGGCTCGGGAGTAACACTCGCAGGATACTATCTCGGCGCCTTTCCCTTCGTGGAAAAATATTTTTCCGTCATTGTTCTTTGCATAATCGTGATTACGACCGTGCCGCTCGTTCTTGAGTATTGGAAACAGTGGAACGCGCCGACCGAAACTCCTATGCCGACTGCTTGAGGAGGGCCAACCCACCCCACAGCCCTCCGGCATCTTTCAGATCGGAATGCACGATGTCCGGTACGGTCGGGAATTTTTTCATGATCTCCTTCACGTGGTCGTATACGCGCGGCACAGGAATTCCTATCTCATTGAACATCGAGCCGCCGAGCACCACCCTATCCGGTGACCAGTGCAGTATCGTGTTGTGCACGCCGTAGGCCGTGAGCATCGAGAGCTCCTCCCATATCGGCGAATCCTTTTCTATCTCTTTGGGATGCTTACCGTATTTTTCCTGAATGGCTGCGCCGGAAATGAGATTTTCAAGCGATTTAGACTTGCCATCGACGAGCAGATACTGCCCGCCGATCTCGGCACCCCAGACTCCGCCGTCGATCTTACTGTTCACTATCCGCGCGCCGTTCACGCCGGTAGAAACAGTGATATACACGACGATGCCCGCGCCCTTGCCTGCGCCAAAGACGGCTTCGCCAAGTCCTACGAGCGACGTGTCGTTGTACAGATGCACAGGAGCGCCGAGCGCGGCCGAAAGGTCGTTGCGCAGCGGCTTTTCGCGCCAATCAGGGAGGTGAGGAGCCGTGATCGAAGAGCCTCCATCGCGCGAAACGACGCCCGTGATCCCGACCGCGACGCCATCTATCTTATTTTGACCCTTGATGCGATCGGCTGACTCTTTGAAAAGCGCGATGCCCTCGGCATACGAAAGCGGCGAATCGTACGAGACCGGCTCGCCAAGATGTTCGCCGTCCTCGCTACCCGCCACGCGCATTTTTGTTCCACCAATGTCAGCTACTATGAACATAATTATTGTCCGATACGTTTTTTAAATTCGGCAATGAGCGGCGTCTCCGGATTGGGTACGCCATATCCCTGCGCCAGGTACATACTAACCCAGTCCGCAAGTATCGCCGACTTGAATGCCTTGCCGAAGCCATCGCCAACGAGTGATACGTGCTCCACCTTGATCCCCTTTGCACCGAGCACATCGGCAGCCACGCGCATGCGTTCGCGAATGCGCGGATGATCGTGCACGTCGTCGAGAAATATCGCATGCATGTGCGCTGAAAACATCTTCGTGGATTCGGCCACGTCGAATCCAGAGAGCTCGTTGTGGCAGAGCTCGGGGAAAACGTTGCAAAATGAAGGTATTTTGGAGGTCTCGTTGAACTTTATTTTCCAAATGTAGGCTATCGGGAAATTCGCCGCGGATGAATAGATCAGCGGTACGCTGCCTTTGAGAGAGCCCGCGATGCGCTCGCCCTCTGCCTTGGCATCCATCGTGTCCACCGCCTTCCCGCCCGAGCGTATCGCGTGCTCGAGATTGCGATTGCCCATGAGGCGCGCGATCGCTATCGCGGTAAAACCGATGGCCATGCGTGGTTCAAGCCCAATATCGGAAATGACGATATGCGGAATGTTGTTGGCTTTGGCGAATTCGAGAAGTTTGCCGCCCGTGGTCACTACCGCGAGCGGAATGTTGGCGGCAAGTGCGGTCCTGCCGCAATCCAGCACTTCCTCCGTGCTGCCCGAATACGAGCTCAGTATCAAAAGTGAGAACTGCAGCTGCTCCTGCGGCAGATTCGGAAGTCCATAATCGCGGTGTATCGTCATATTAGGAATGCCGCCGATGCGCTTGATGAGCCACGCGCCGAGGTGCGAGCCGCCCATCCCCGCGACGATGAAGTTGGTCGCCGGTTTCAATAATTCTTCGAGTTCAATGCGAGGCTCCCATGCGAATTGCTCCCAGAAGCGTTGCAGTGTCTCTTCCATCGTTGCCATGGGAGAAATTGTACCATCCCAAAAAGAAGAGGCGGACTATTGTCCGCCTCCAAATTTGAGATCAGTGCTGCGTTCAAGCTCGGCGATTACTTCAGCGTGGCGCAAACTGCCATTACAGAGCTTGAGCCATACGTGAGCCTCCTGCAACGTGCAACCCCTCAGCATCAACACGGCCATGCGCACGTCGCCCTTCCCCTCGAGAAGCGCTTTTCGCGCGCCCTCTTCGCTGTGGCCTGTGATGTCCATCACCATATTGACGCGGCGCTTATCGATCTTTTCGTTTTTCGCTGCGACGGCGACCATATAGCCGTCGTACACGAAGCCGAGGCTGATCATGACCATGGTCGAGAGCGACTTGAGCGCGACGGTCTGCGAGGTGCCCGCGTTCATGCGCGTCGACCCAGCGACCACTTCCGGCCGCGTATGGAGCAAGATGGGATGATCCGCTTCGTTCAGTAGCGGCGTGTCGGGATTGTTGGCGATGCCGATAGTGAGCGCACCTTTTTTCTTGGCCTCGCGCATGCAATCGAGCGTGAACGGTGTCGTGCCGCTCGCAGCCACTGCAATAACGACATCATCCTTGGTCACTTTGTCCATATAGAGGTACCCGAGGGCATTGTCTTCCACGCCTTCCAATGAATGCATGAGCGCCGATCGCTCGCCGGCCATCACCCATTGGATCCTTTCATCCGGCCAGTTGTATGTCGGCCAGAGTTCGGTGCTATCCACGAGGCCAAGGCGGCCGGATGTGCCGGCGCCCACGTAGATGAGCTTACCCTTGCCGTCTTTCAAACGGTCGTATGCCATCTGCGCAGCGCGCAAAAGTGGCACGATCGCCTGTTCGAATGGATCGCTCCGAAAGAGCGCGAGCAATTTGAAGACCATCACGCAGAACCAATGGTCCGACCTGCCGATCTGCCAGTACACAATACGCCGCATCGCCTGAAGCGGGGGCATTGTATCGATGTGCCTGCCACAGGCGCGATCTTCCGTACCCATGGGTACCTCCTATAGTTATCCGCTACAAACTCTACAACTCGCAGCGCATTAGTCAAATGAAGAAGGAGCAGTCCCATGGGAACTGCTCCTTGTAGTGCTGACCGAACTATCGTCCAGACGGCTTCCCGATGAAGTCGTCGGGATCGGCGAGACCGTGTGTCAGGTGCAACAGCGCCCGACCGTACGCGAACGGGTCGCTCGGGTTGTTCGCCGCGTGGCTGCCTGCGGTTGCGCGCAATTCCTCGGTTTCCTCGCGACGGAATTTCCGTGCCTCGTCCTTCTTTTTCGGCCGCGAATCACCGGCGTGCTCCGACTGCTGGCTTTTCAGCCAATCGGGCCGAGCAGCTCCCGTGTCCGAGTTCATGCTGGCAGGAATGCCCTGCCGTTTCATGTGCTCGATCTTCTTGTAGGCGTAATCCGAAAATTTTGCCATCTGCCGTCTCCGTTTGTGCGGGGGTGAAGTTCAGCGAAATACTGGGACGCATCATAAACTACTACAGTCGTTTTGTCAATACTCTAAAAACGGCTCTGTTGAGCCATGATTACAAAGGGTTACCCTTGTCGAAGGGTAACCCTTTGTTACGGGGCGGGGTTGCAGGCTTGGCAAATGCCGAGCTCTTCGAGGCGATTGAGGTATTTGATGACCGCAGAAACGTAGGCCGCATGGCTCCATGAGAGCGGCGCGGCGGAAAGCTGCTCCCCTGTCTGCGGATTGAGCTGCTCGGCGAGCACTCCGGAGGCCTGCGCGTACTTCACGACCCAGCTGAATATCTCCCGAATGCGCGCGAAGTCTTCGTCTTTGCTTGCATTGGCTATCAGGTATTCGGCGTACCAGAGCGTCGTGATTATCCACGGATTGCCGGCGGCTTGTGTGGATACGCGGAAATAATCGTCACCTTCATAACGCGCGAGTCCGCCAATAGAAATACCCACGCTGAGCCGCTTCACGGCGATATCAAAGGCGCGCTTGAGCCGCGCGTCGTCGGCGGGCAAAACGCCAAAAGCGAAAACAGAGTACACTCCCGACATATCAAGCGTCTTGTCGTAGGTCATTTTACTCTCGCGGCGATTCACCATCTTGATGAATGTGCCCTCTTTTTCGTCCCACAAATGTTCCAGTATCCCCTTTTGCATTTCCTTCGCGGCTTCGCGGTAGAGCTTTTCGTTGGTGAGCTTGCCGAGCGTTTTTGAGAGGTCGGCGGCGGCCATGAGCGCGCCGTAGGTGGACGCCGCAGTGAAGGTGGAGCAACCACGCTTTTCTTCCCAGAGGTCGTAGCTTGGCGCGGGCAGCTTGGTCACAGAATCGCGGTACTGCACCATGAAATTGGCAGCTTTTTCCACGAGCGGCGTGTAAAGATCTTCAAGGAATTCCAGATCGTGGCTATGGAAGTAATGTTCTCGCATTGCGTAGATAACGAGGGCCGTTTCGTCTTCCTGTATCGGCAATTGGAATTGACCGCCGGCTATCCACGGGTGCCACGAGCTGCCGAGCGACTTGTCGGGCAGATATTTGTGCATGAAATAACCTTCATTGGAAATGACCGACGCGCAAAATTCGAAAAATCGCTTGGACACATTGGTGTCACCCGCGCGATCGAGCGCGAGTGCGATGTATGCGCCGTCGCGCGGCCATACATACGTGTACGTATCGAGACCGTGCTGGAGCATGTCGCTGTCGAGCGACGCAATGATGCCACCGTCGCTGTCCACGTGCGCGCGCATGTACATGAGCGAGCGCTTGAAAAGAGCGATGTGCTCGGGAGTGAGGCCAAAGAAACTCCACTGATACGCATTGACCCACGCTTTCCAAAAATCGCTCGCGCCGCGCACAAGATGTTCGGGCGATTTTTTGTTCACATATTGATTGAGCTCGACCACTTCAGGAATGGATTGCGCTGCGGCTATCCAGTAGTAGCAGGTGCGGGTCTGTTGTGCCGCGTATGTGCCGTACACGCCGAGTACGGAGTCAGCCGGCCCATGCTCAATAGGATTTTTTGAGAGCTGGCCGTCATCGGCGTCGCGATGGCTTCCCTCTTTGCCCTGAAAATTGGCACGGCCTGCGGCGAAATCCGAGAACGGCGCGCCGTCGAGCGTGGCGCTTATGAGAAATACACGCCTGCCTTTGTAGTGAATGAGCGAGTGTGAGAGCGGATCGAAGTACGCGGTATCGCCGCCGTGCGCTTTGTATATCTCGAATTGATGCCCGACATAGAGCTTGATCTCGCGCGTACGGTCGCACGCATTGGTGATGGCGATACGGCGCAAAAAAATCGCACGTTCATTGAAAATAATATCCTTGAATGTGAGCTCCAGCTGTAGGCGCTTGTGCTTGGCCGTGACCTTGCTTGCGAGTGATTCCTCTTCGCTCGAAATGGCGATCTCCCAGCCATGGTCTTCCGAAAACCACGCTATCTGACCATCCACCCACACGCCGATCTTGTGAATATAGTGCCCGCGCACATGGTCTTCGAGCCCGACGTGCGGATAGTAGATATCGCGCACCTCGCCGAATTTGTCGAGCGCGACACAAAGCTCGCCGTTGGAAAGAACGATCGAACGTGCCATGCCTTAATTATACGTCCCGTCTGCCTTCCGTTATTTTCTTATCCACGGAGTAAACTGTCATTGTTTTGAGCCCCGGTTTGTTTGAAACTGGTGGACGGCAGCGAGTCACGAGCCACACGCGGGGCGCTGCCTGCGTCGGACCGACTGTCTGAGCACAGCCCAAGTAAAAAAGTTCGTTTAACCCCAAGTACAGCGCACTATAGATAACGACGCGTTCGCGGGCGAGTTTCGGGACGGCGCAGGCAGCGCCCCGCGTGTGGCTCTCCGAGCGGAGGCTTTCAAACAAGCCTTATGCCTTTCTCCTGTCCAAGCGAAGCTTCAGATCAGAAAGCGCGTTCATGTATGCGATGTAGGCATCGTACGGTGATTCGTATGGAGAAAAGTAGGCGTGCACATCGCCGTCGGCGGACCATTTGGTGCACATATAGTAGAAGTGGTCGGAGGTCTGCAATTTGCGCCAATCCTCCATGAGCTTGGCATCGTTGACCTGATGCACTTTGTCTTCCAGCGCATAGATATTGTCGATGGCAGCGCGCTGCATCGCATTGCCGGTCCATGCCGTAAGGTCGCGGTCGGTGTCTGCCCACGTAACCACGTGCGGCATGTCAACCTCGTCGCGCGGGTCGTACGAAGCGATCACTTCCGAAGGAGTTTTAAAATCCAATCCGGGGTTCTTCAGAATTTCCACCGGCAATTGCTCCAAGAATTGGAAGATGCCCGTGTCTTCCCATTGGTGTTCGCCAAAAGTCTCATAGTCCATGAATAGATTGACGGTGTCGCCCTGCTCGGTACCCATCCACTGACCATACTTTTCTGTTGTCAACGGCCATTCCGACCACGCCTTGGACGAGAAACGGAAGGCAAGGTCATCGGAGAGCTTGTAATTCTTCAGGAGTAGGCGCACATTTTTTGTGTCCTTCGGTCGGTACACATAATTGGGACTGCGCCAGCCCAATATGGGATCCCATCCTTCGGTGATGATGCCGTCGTAGCCTGCACCGTCGGCCCATTTACCGAGGTCATTGCGATACGAGAGCTCGGTGTTGCGGAAAACGCGCGGCCATACGCCAAAATGCTTGCGCACGAGGTCGCGGTGCTTGGCGACTTGTCGCTCGAACTCCGCCGGTGAATAGAAAAATGCAAGCGAGTGATAGTAGGTCTCGCCGAGCACTTCCGCCTGCCCCGTCTCTACCACCTTTTTAAAAAGATCGAGTGCTTCGGGTACCCAACGCTCAAGCTGCTCAAGCGCGATGCCGGAGAACGAATACGACACGCGCATTCGCGGGTGGCGTTTCAGCAGCTCGAGTATGAGCCGCGTGGCGGGAATGTATGATTTGCGCGCGACCTTCTCCGCGATACGTCTATTATTGAGATCGCTCTCGCCGCGGTGATTAAAATATTCCGGATCGTTGCCGATGTCGAATACGCGATAGTTCTTGACGCGATACGGCTGGTGCACTTGGAAGTAAAAACAAATTGATTTCATGGTGCAGGTAGTGCACTCATTTTACGTCATATTCAGCCCAAAAAATTTTCCAATAAGTGGATAAGAACCTTCATTTGACATTTACCAAATAAATTGTAGCCTTTGCCTAGCCTCGCTCATTCCCTCGATAGGCATGCGGCGTCGGCGAGGTTCGCCGCGGGTCCTACGACAAGGAGAGTGAAATGGAAAAGGAATACATCACTGGCAGGCATGATCTTCGGTGCCGCTATCTGGAATCTGACGTGGCGGACGTTCTTGTATCGCTGGCGAAGATTTCGCCAAGCGCGAAAATATACAGGACATTCGTGACCGGCCGTGGATCCTGCGACTACGTTTTCGTTACGACCCACAAGGATACGTATTTGCTTCTGGGTCAGCTCGATTTTCAAGGTCAACAATCGCTTGGGCGTCGACTGATGATCAAGCTAAGAAAAACACCGGAGCTCTTGCTTTTTCTCGGTTCTGATGAAAAAGGCATTCTCGTCACGCCAGGGCCTTCCGTCGAGAGCCAACAATCATCGTGGAGCGCAATGACCTTCTACTTATCTCCTGCTCATTAGTGACACGATGCCCCGGACTTG
>CAZHOB010000032.1:0-18845 GCA_964534465.1 uncultured Candidatus Saccharibacteria bacterium | reverse complement strand
GGCCGTGACGCCGTTTGACGTTTTTGGCAAATACGTAGAGAGAAGGTTCACGACCTTCTCCAAGATGAGTTCTCGGGAATCGTCGCCGATCGTGGCGTTGACTAAGGCGTCCATTGCGCCCTCCTTTTGTTTCCTGTCTGTTCTACCGTCGATAATGCCGATTTTTCGCGCGTTTGGCAAGTAAAAAATAATGCCCCGCGACCTGCAGGTCGCGGGGCATATATCAATCTCCGATAGCGTCTTTGATGAGTTCCCGACGCTCCATCTCGGAATAGTTGCGATTGACCCAGAGCGGCAAGCCGTGTTCATCGCGTATCGCCATGACGAACGACTGCGCCCATGCCAGCTTGTGTTCGCCAGCGACAATGTGCACGCATCCATTGACGAATTCGTACGAGCCCAACGCGACGCGAAGGACATTGCCCGAAGTTTTCAGCAGATGATGAGCGCGTGGAAGGTGGCGCTTGTCGGCATCGCTCGTAAGCTCGACCGAAAAACGTCCGGTATACAAAGTCCTCTCGGACATTTCTTTCTCCCTGAAAGAGTGCTGTGTTCAGACCCTACTTTAGTACATCCGGCCAAGAAAACCAAGCTTTGACAAGCCACCCACCCTGAAGTAGCGTGGCTGGAGCGAATAGAGAGGAGAATCAAAATGCGACTTCCGAGCAAGAAGGCCTTTAGAAAAGAGGCCGAAGCAGTAATGGCGAGCGAGAGCTACCCAGACTTCAAAAGTGAAGCCGTAAAACAGCGGCTAGTGGATGCGCATACAGAACTAGCGGGAAGCTACTTCGCGGGCAATCCGGCGCACGCTCATATACTCGGCGGAACGGCATATTGGTCGTCTTTGGGCACGTATGTCGACACTGTGCCGTATTCCAATAAAGTTCTGGGCCAATTCCAGAAGTTCGATCCGAAATGGAACGTGGCCGCCGCTATCGGCGACATCGACAAGGCGCAGGACATCTGGCGTGAGACGCCGTGGAAAAAGCGCGCGGAGTATCTGTACTCGCTCGCGCACGCGCTCATGAGCGATAAGTGGACGTGGCGATTCGTCTCCGCGCTTATGCACGACACGGGAAAAAGCGCGACGGAGGCGTGGGGCGAATACAATGAAGTGTATCGCTTCGTGCTCATCCACGTGTGGTTCATGTGGAAGCGCTACGGAGAGTCCGACGCATTCAACTCGTCCAAGTTGGCGGGTGATTACTTCGGCTACTCGTCGAAGGGCAAGGGCATCGGGCTCGTTATCGCACCGTTCAATTTTCCGGCGGCGATACCCGTGCGGATGCTAACGCTCATGCTGGCGTGCGGTTGTGTCGGCGTTCTCAAAGGCGCGACGACCGCATCACTCGTGACACGACTCATCTACGATGTATGTGAGGAAGTGCGCGAAGAAACGGGCATCGGCCCTGCGGGCATGGTGAATTTTGCGCCCGGCTCGGGCTCTGTAGCAGCCGACGCGTTCCTCAAGGATCCTCGTATCCGGATCTTCTCATTCACGGGAAGCTCCGAGGTGTGCGAAAGCATTCAGCGCAAGCACCATTTCTCCGATCGCGTCGGCGGCAATCAGCTGCTTACGGGTTCGGCGGAAACGGGCGGCGTCAACTGGGTCATCCTTGGCAACTACAAGAATTTGCCGTATGTGGCAAATCAGTGCGTTCGAGCCAACTTCGGCATCAGCGGACAAAAGTGTTCGACGCTGCGGGTACTGTTCGTTCCCGAGAAAGATGAAGCAAAAATACTCCGTCTCTTGGTGGCCGAATACGACAAGCTCACCTACGGTGACGTGCTGCAGGGCGCGGACCTTGGTCCCGTCATAGACATGAACGCCAAGAACGATATCGATCGCAAGATCAAAATGTTGGAAAGTGAAGGGGTCGCACTGCTTGTATATGAAAAGAAGATCGATCCTTCGCCGAGCGGACAAGACGTGCCACCGACGATACTTGTTGCGACCGGTGCATTGGAGGACCCGAAGAAAATGAAAGTCCTCCTCGACACGGAGATCTTCGGACCGGTCTTCAGTGTCGTTCCGTATGAAAATCTGGACGACGTGAAGGCGCTGACCAAGGTCGCCAAGTACGGCCTGACCGGCGCCATCTTCGAGAGCGATCCCGCGCTGCTCGCCACGGTTCAAATGTGGCTTCCGGCCGGCAATTCGTACGGCAACCGCCGCTGCACGGGCGCGACAGCTCCCGAAGCATTCGGCGGATTGGGTGGAACGCAATCATCTTACAACTCCGGTCTAAAGGGATACGACGAAATGCCCCTGTATATGGATAACAGGACGCATTCGACCGTCTACGACCCCGACTGGACGGAAAACGAGAAAAAAGTCTTCGTGGAGACGATGGAACGTCACACGGTGACGATCAAGTCATAAGTTCTTTCCAAAAAATTCGACCCCGCAGCAGTGCTGCGGGGTCATTTCTTTTTGGCTATGCGCGGCGAATAGAAACCGATGGTGCTTCGGGAAATCCGAATTTGCCATGCAGGTGCGTGAAGGTGAGTGTGGCCTCAAACATCGGACCGAGGTCTTTCATGTAGAGCTTCATCTTGAATCTCCGCGCCTCATAAGCGCCGACCGGAAGCTCCTTGGATTTTTGGAAGTCGCCGGGGAAACGCGTGTCCACGATAAAAAGATCGTAGTCATAGAGCGTTTTTTGGAAGGGTTTTCCTATCATCTCCCACGCCGCGTTGTCGTAAGCGGGGTTGGCAACATGTTTGTTCCAGCCGAGCTTGTCGAATCCGTGGGGCAACAACCACTTCTCCAGAAATTTTTTAAGCTTTGCCGACCGTGGGCTCGTCATGAACTTTGCCCAGCGTCTGTTGATGACTTTTTGAAGGTCAAGCTCCACTGCCTTTTCGAACGTTTCTGCGACCATTGAGATCTCCTTTGTTCTAAGCTGGCGGCATCTTACATTTCCATCGCGATCCGGTCAAACGAAAAGCCCCGCGAGATTTCTCTCATCGGGGCCAGTCTTTTGTGGGGCGAGGTTTATTGCGCCATTTTTGGAATCGAAAAAAGATGACGAGCGCTCGTGCGAGAGAAAAAGAAGGTTGAGCGCTGTTATCGTGAAGCCAACGACGTAGATGGTCCACACGAGCGTCATACCACGCCCACCACCTTGATCACCGCGGCCGCTATCACTATCGCTATCGCGAGCCAAGTGATAGTTACCGCCCCAAGGATAACTATCTTGCAGAACTTTTCTTCGTGTTTGGTCCACCACGAAACGTGGTTTTCCGGCTGTTCGGGCTTGCCCATATGGGGCTCCTCTATATCCGCGGCCATCCTAGCACTATCCGGAAAAAGGGAAAGCTCATCATTGCTTCAGCTTCATGAGTCGACCTTCATTCATCCCAAAGTCACTGCTCGCACAGTACAGTTTTGCCATGGCAGGTACGCGACAGAAGGGTAGAACGACGGCAATGGCCGTCATACTCATGTTTTTTTTCGTGGCGGCGTCGGCCGGCGCCGTATATTTTTTTGGGCGGACTGCCAAGGCGGATCACACACAGGGCCTCGTGAGGGGTGAAGACCTGCCCGAGCCAGATAGCATCACGCCCGATCCCCGCGCGCACGTGCGGAATGATGTGCCGCGCGATCTGTCGCGCGGCATGCTCACCTTTAATTTTGATGACGGTTTTCAGTCGGCATACGACATCGCATTTCCGATGCTCGAAAAAGCAGGATTCGCTTCTACAGCATATGTCATCACGCGCAGTGCGCTCGGGCACAAGGAATACATGACGTGGCAGGAGGTGGCCAATCTCGCGGCGGAGGGCAATGAGATCGGCGCACATACGCGCCACCATCCGCAGCTCACCACACTTTCGCCTGCGCAGGCTTACGACGAAATACTCGGCTCAAAACAGGATCTCGAATTTGAGGGATATCACCCGAACACCTTTGCCTACCCGAAAGGCGATTACAACAAAGTTACCGAGGACATGGTGAAGGACGCGGGTTTCAAAGGTGCTCGTATCACGCAGCCGACCCTCAGCGACCCCTCGACGGATCGTTTTGCGCTCCGGCGTCAGCGGATGCAACAGGACACGCAATGGGAAGAGGTGAAAAAATCGATCGACGATGCGATCGCACAGCATAAATGGGACATTCTTGTCATGCACCGAATCGACGAGGGCACCAACGCCGAGAGCATCGATCACGAATTGCTCCAGCAGACGATCGATTACGTAAAGCAGACCGGCATTCCTGTCGTAACGACGGAAGAGGGGATCGATGTGCTGAATGCGCAGTAATTTTTGTTTGAAGGCTGCCCCGCTCGTTGCCGCTCAACAATTCGAACAAACTCAACTGTACAGTACGGCACCAATTGCGACTGCGTTGTTGAAAAAGAACCACAACGTGTACGTGGTAATGATGAGCGGGTCGCGATGCACTATTCCGTATGCGAGCAGCGGGATGTCCATCGCCGCAAAGCCGAACCACGCCGTCGGTGACACGCCTGCCGCGACATGGAAAGCGTAGATGCGATAGAGCTGGGGAAAAACGAATATCGGTCCCGCAATGCCCGCGAGAATGGCGCATGCGTCGACCATCTTTACGACAAATTTGGGGTGCGGGTAGGGTGGGTAACCCGTGCGTTTGCGCATGTGGAGTAAATGACCGATGCCGCGCATACTTATGAGTATATAATGTGCTTAATGAGACGCTTTGCCGCGGGTGCGTGTGTGGGAATTTTTTTGGCTGCGCCGGCGCTCGTTTTTGCCCAAACGGTAGACACCGAATCGTTGCTTGAGCAGCTCTATACACAATTGATCCTCATTCTGCAGCAGGAGCTTGTGGAGCTTACGAAGGCGATGCAGCCGACACCCGTGCAAGAGCCAAATCCGGCACAAGATCTTATAGACCTCGCGAGCACCACCTTCTCGCTGCCACAAAATTTTACCTCTATCTCCGAAGATGTAACCCCGCCCGTAGCCTTTGACCTGAAGCTGACTACTATTGCCAACACTCCGGTCACGACGCCGCTCTTTGCGTTCAATGGCGATGCAGAGCATCCGGATCTCACGTATTCATTTACGAATCCGTCGCAAGGGACGCTCACGTTCAGTTCGTCGAGCGCCTCCATCACGTATATGCCGGCGAGCAATTTTGCCGGCCCCGACGCTTTCACCTTCAAAGTCAACAACGGCGCTGCCGATAGCAATGACGGATTCGTTTCTATATTGGTGTATCCGGTAACTGTCGCGCAGGTACCGATCGCGACGACGACCTCGCAGTGAGCGCGAGCAAATTAGAAAAAAGCTCCGCCGAGGCGGAGCTTTCATTTTGAGGATCGGTCTCGTGCCATATCCCACAGAAGTCGGATGCAGGATCCGAGGGCACCGGCGACGAACAGTATCGCTGCCGAATAGAGAACGCCCCTTTGCAACCAGTCGCCAAACGTATTGTGTCCGCTCGCGAGCCAGCCTATCCATGCGATATTGGCTCCCAAGAGCATGCAGCAGAATGCTATCGTTATCGTTGTGCAGAAACGCGCAAGCCCGAGGATGAGCCCGCCGTAGAATACGAACGGAAATGCGAGGGTCCAAAACAAGACCACTCCTATCAGGAAGTTCATTCCGGGTTCTCCTTGCTGGCACAATACTAGCTGTTTTCCCGGAAAATACTAATGAGTGCCGACTGCGCTCGCGCTGCTCGCAGAGTCTGCGCTTGTCTGCGCGGTGCCTGCTTGCTGTGAGCCCGTCGAACCAGTCGAACCCGCCGGCGTGGAAGACGCGTCGGTCGATGAGGCGGCAGAGATAGCGGGTGCGGGGGGAATAGTCGCAGCTTCTGCGACCGGTGGCTTCACGACCGATTTCGAGGCGGTGGGGGTAGAGGTCGCTGTTTGCGAGGCGGTGGGTACGCACTTGGCCGGAGCGGCCATGATGGAATGTCCGCCGGCACCTATTGCAGCGACTATCGTAAACGTGCCGAGCTTGACGCCCCATGTTTTCCACTTTGGCGGCGGGGGTGGTGGTGCCTTGGCCGCTTCCGCGGCTTTCTGTTCTTCCAGCTTTTTTTGCTCGTCGCTTTTGTCCCAATCAAGCTCCGGCATTTCGACGAACTTGAGCGCGATGGAATTGACACGGTAATGCTCACCGTCCTTCTCGTCGATGACCCATCCGAGGTGGCTTTTGCACGTGCTGCATCGGAGCTCCTCGGTCGTTTCCGTGCGCTCCTTTTCGATATTTTTGCGATTCACGGGTCGGCTGAAGCGTGGCCAGCCATCAGGCGATTTCTCTTTGTGAAATGAAATGAAAAGTATGGTGTCGCACGCGGCACACTCATACATCCCGCGCTCGTCGCTTTCCCAATACTGGCCCGTGTATGCGGTCTCGGTGCCTTTTTGGCGCATCACGCGGTATTGCTCCGGATTCAATTTCTCCTTGAACGCGTCTTCATCCATCCCAAAATTTTATCACAGCAATAGAGCTTTGTTTGAAGGGTCGCTATCTGGGCCTGCTGGCCCAGCGCTCAGTCTCGGCCTCGTCAGGCATGCGAAGACCCCAAAGAGAACCGCCCCCGCTCATTGCCGCTCAACAATTCAAACAAGTAAGCTGGAGACAGGTTTATGAGAAAGGAAGGCGCAGCGGGGCAAGCGCGAAGAGTATCCCCGCTATGATGATAGCCACATCCAGTAGTCGTTCTCTTTGTTTGGTACGTATAGCCACGGGCACAGTTTCTGTCGGTGGCCATGTCGTTCATATGAAGAAAAATGTTGTATCATGATAGCCATGTTCAGGGACAGAAGTGAGGCAGGCATAAAATTGGCTGAAAAACTGGAGTCTCACAAGGGAGCGAAGGATACGCTCGTGCTCGCGCTCCCGCGCGGGGGTGTAGTCATCGGATATGAGATCGCAAAAGCGCTCGAGCTACCGATAGAGATAATTTCCGTGCGAAAGATAGGTCATCCGCAATCCGACCAGTTCGCCATCGGCGCGATAGACGAAAAAGGCACGATGATACTCAACGACACCGACGCCGTGGCACTCGATCAGAAATGGCTTCACGATGAGATCGAGCGGCAGAAGAAAGAGGCCGGACGTCGCGTGGAGGAATATCGCGGGAGGAGAGAGATGCATCCGGTCGCCGGAAAGACGGTCATAATCGTCGACGATGGCATTGCGACCGGCCATACCATGCGCCTCGCTATCAAAGTGATAAGGCCCCTGAAGCCCGCGCGCGTCATTGTAGCCGTGCCTGTCTCTTCGGCGGATGCCCTCGGAGAGATACGACCTGACGCGGACGAGGTCATCGTCCTTGAGCCGCCGGAAAATTTCCTCGGCTCCGTGGGGGCGCACTACATCGTTTTTCCGCAAGTCGAAGATGCCGAAGTGGTGCGCTTGCTCCGATTCAGCGACGTCGACGGCAAACGCGCACTCGACGAATAAAAAAGCGGCCCCGACGAAACGTCGGGGCCGCAAAGCCTTACGAAAGAACGAGTGCTGCCGCGCCAAAGAGCGAAGCTTCGGCGCCGAAATGTGCCGGCACAAGCGGCGGCACTGTCACCCACGGCGCTTTCAGTCTCAACATCTGCGTGTTGACCATCGGAAGGAAGAGGTCGCTCGAGAGCGAAATTCCTCCACCGAACACGACGATATCCGGTTCCCAAACGCCGACGACGGAGGAAACTGCGCAACCAAGCGTGGCACCCATGAGACTGAAGATATTGGCCGCTTCTTTATCGCCTTCGCGCGCGCGCTCCGCCAACTCTTTCGGTTCGAGGAGGTAGGGCTCTTGCGCTTTGAACCAATGCGTCCCGCATACCTCTTCAAGCCGCGCGGCGTCCCTCTCGCCCGTGGCCCATGTGGTCGGCACGATGATCTGGCCGAATTCGCGATTGACCGCAAGGCCACTCTTCACCGTGGCGCCGCCGATACCGGTCGAGACGACGAAAAATGCCACGCGGTCTTTGTCTTTGGCTGCGCCGTATTTCCATTCCACGTATGCAGCGGCCTGCGCATCGTTGACCACTTTGCAGGGAACGTATCCCCACGGCACCATTATCTGCGATAGAGGAATTTTGAGCTCCTGAAGCGCCGCGAAGTGCGGATTGATCAATAGCCCCGTTTTGGGGTCCACGAGCGCCGCGACCGCGATGCCAATGCCGAGGAAGTCCTCAACGCTTCGCCCGTGCATCGCGTATACGATACGTTGGGAGAGCGCCCGTAAGAGCTCGTCAGACGTAAGAGAGCCTTTGTCGTACGAAACCCTACTAACAGTGCTTTTGTACAGTCCGGCGGCGTTTTTCGTGAACACCGCGAGTCGAAACCCCGAACCGCCGATATCGACGGCCAGCGCAAATTTCTCACCCATAGCTTGCTCCTTTGTGCTGCCGTTACCATACAATAGAGACCTTTGCATGCCAAGTACTCGTGTAGTAGGGTGATCGTAGATAAAAATCGAAGAGGAAGGTCATGGAAAACGAGTTTCCCATCGAGGGAATGTACGTGGAATTCTGGGTGGCCGACGCAGACGCGCAGAAGAACTATTTCCGCGACATGTTCGGTTTTCGCGTCATCGCGCAGTCCACCGAGAAAGAGGGCCGTCGAATTTCTGAATCGTACGTGCTCGCGCAGGGAGACATACGCCTCGTCGTTACGGCACCGCTTACCAAATATTCCCGCGTTGCCTCGTTCGTGAGGAAGCATGGCGACGGCGTACGCGACATCGCGTTTCTCGTAGACGACGCCAGATTCGCCTACGAGCTGGCGATAAGGCGCGGAGCTCAATCGCACGCACGGCCGCGACATGAATTGGACAGCCAAGGGTCGGTGCGGAGCGCGGCAATTTGCGCGTACGGTGACGTCGTGCACTCGTTCATCGAGAATAAAAATTATCACGGCGTGTTCCTTCCGGGGTATGTGCCCGTGCCGGTGACCGATAATCATGATGCCGGACTTCTCGCTATCGACCACAACGTTGGCAATGTATTCAAGGGCGACATGGACACGTGGGTAGCGTTCTACCGCGACAAGCTCGGCTTCGAGCAGATACTGCATTTCTCCGACCTCGACATCAATGCCGGTAATGCCGCGCTGATGAGCAAGGTCATGGAGAACGGGCGGGTGAAGTTCCCGATAAACGAACCGGCAGGTACGAAGGAATCGCACATCGACGACTATCTGCGGATAAACAACGGGCCCGGCGTGCAGCACATCGCGTTCGCTTCAGCGAATATCGTTGATACCGTACGAAAAATGCGGGCGCGCGGCGTACGATTTCTCGATGTGCCGGATACGTACTACGAGATAATCGCAGAGAAATTCTCACATGTGGCCCCCGCGGAGATAGCCGAGCTCAAGGAGCTGAAAATACTTCTTGATCTCGACAAAAATGGCAGGAAACTGAAGCAGATCTTCACCGCTCATTTCTTCGAAGAGGACACGATCTTCGGTGAGGTCATGGAGCGAGAAGGATTTGGAACGCCAAAGGAGGCGGAAGGGTTCGGCCACAACAACTTCCAGACTCTTTTCGAGGCCAAGGAGCTCGATCGTTCGCGTCGAAAAATATGAACAAAAGGACCGCTCCTACGCAGGGGCGGTCCGATTTTTTTGATCACATGTCATTTTGCGGTAGCACACACGTTCTGTCGTTTGAGGTCGGTGAGCAGTTCGACCCTCTCAGCGATGATGAGCGGCTCGAACGGCTTTACAAAAAAGGCCCTCGCGCCGAGCGCGTTGGCGATCTTTCTGGCTCCTTCGTCCTGTTGTGCCGCGAGCATGATGACCGGCGTCCGAATGCCGAGTTTACTCCAGCGCCGCAGTATTTCGAGCCCCGGTATGTCGGGCATCTCGACATTCATCACGATCGCATCGTAGTGATTGTGCATTCCAAGCGCCAGTCCCTCGACGCCACTTAAAGTCGACGTAACGGACATTTCCGAGTCGACGAGCGCGTCCGCCACGAGTTCCGCAGTAGCCGCGTCGTCTTCTATCAAGAGCACGTTGCACATCCCTGTCCTCCTTTGCGATTGAACGACGCTAACCATCATAGTGAATATCCGATGTGCCCCTGATGAACAATAGAAAAACCCGGCGCGCGTGCGACGGGCTTTGGAAATTCATCCGAAGAGCTTTTGCCACAAGGTTTTCTTCGCCGGAACGATGCTCACGAAGTATGTTCCGTCCTTTCGGGGGAGGGAACGGATCTCTTTGACGCCCCTGAAGCATGCGACGCCGCCAAGTGGCTGCGGCATGAGCAGCTCATTGATGGGAAACCCACGCTTCATTTTTACGACGAGATCGATGCTCGGCTGATCCATCGACGCCTGCAATACGCCGGTGTCCCTGTCGTACTTGTAGACGACCTCGCCGTTGAGCTCGAACTCGGTCGTTTCGGCATACTCACGGCTGCCGTCCGGCCGCAATTTGTAGGTATCGAAACCGTCACTAATCACGGGCATTTCACGCTCCCTCGTTGGCGGGCCTGCCAGAGCTATACCACAAGTTTCTTTAAATGAAAAGTATAAAGTAGTTATCCGCACATGTGGATATTGAGAGGGCAAAAGGGCGCTATCGTGAGGAGAGAAGCAGAACTTTGAAAAAAATGGAAAGGAAACACCAATGGATCCGACCGCGTATCTTCTCCCTACGCCCAAAGTCATCAAGAAGCTCGAAGGAACATTTCAGGTCTTTCGACATACGAAGGTCGTCGTCAATCGAGGCGCTTCACCCGCAGAAAAGCAGATCGCAAAATATCTTGCGAGCGAATTGGACACTATCGTCGGCAGATCCCGCCGCATTACCAAGGAGCGTTTGTACAAAAGGCAGGCCATCCGCATGCATCTTGTCGATTCTCTCAATGACAGTGCCGGCAAGCTGAAGAATGACGGATACGTACTCACTGTGCAGCGCGAGGAAGTCGTTGTCATTGCGACGATGGCGCGCGGGCTTTTCTATGGCGTTCAGACGCTGCTCCAGCTTGCTCGCATCACTACGGATATTCCGGCGGTGCGCATCACGGATTGGCCGGATGTGCCCAACCGCTGTGTGCTCTTCGACCATCGCGACGTGCCCGTGCAGGTGCCGTACTTCAAACGGTACCTCTCTACGCTTGCCGCGTGGAAGAAGAACATGTACATGCCGTTCATGGAGGACGACTTTCACTACAAGTCGCATCCGTATCTCGGGCGCCCCGATACCTTTACGCCAAAGACCAGAAAACTGATCTTGGAACATGCGCGGAAGAACCACATCGTCATCGTTCCGCAATTGGAAGCGTTCGGTCATGGGTGGGGTTTGCTCCGGCACAACGAGCTCAAAGAGCTTCGTCTTGCGGGCAGACCGTGGGAATACGCACCCGGCGTGCCGAAGGTATATGAGGTGCTCCGCGAACTCTTGAAAGAGATCTGCGATGCATTTCCCGACTCGGAATATCTGCACGTGGGTTTTGACGAGGTCGGCGGGTACAACCCCGGCCACTCGTGGCCCTTCTTCGACGACGAACGTTGCCGCGAGTTGCTCAATAAACTCGGCAGCTGTGGTCTCTTCGCTCATCACGCGGAGCAGATGCTCCAGATAGGCGAGGGTCTCGGTCGCAAAGTCATGTTCTGGCACGACGAACTCACCGACAAGCCGGAGCTCATGACCGTTTTCCCCAAGCGCGGCATCATCGTCGTATGGCTCTACGAGCGAATGGATGATTTCCACGAAGTCCGCGATCTCAAAGAGAAGGGCTTCACGGAGATATGGGGCGCTCCCGCGGTGCACGGATTCAACGACGTGTACCAGTACATCCCGTGCACATTCGGCAATCTTGCCGGATGGGCGAGGGAAGCCGTCAAAGAAAAACTCCCCGGCGTCATCACGACGACGTGGGGTCCCATCCGCGGCGGCAACGTCGAGAATTATTTCTACGGCTTGGCCTACTCGGCGCAAGTGATGTGGAACTCGGAGGCGTCGGATATCGCCGATTTCAATCGGCGGTTCGCGGCGCAGTGGTTTGGCATTACCTCGGATGAGGCGGCAGATCACGTCGATCGGCTCTTCTGGTTCCCGTGGCGCATTTCCGGCTCTGCACCGTTCGACCAGAAAGATATCACGGGTCGATGGCAGCAGCAGTGGGAGACGCACCGCGTTTTTTTCCGCAATTACGACGAGCTCGTGCTGAATCTCGGCATCGAAGCGCGTTGGGAATTGGAGGAAAAAGAGAAGATAAAACACGTCTCTCCCGAGCAAGTGCAAGAGCGTCTCGAGAAGAAAATGCGAGTGGAGATCGAGCAGGCGAAAGCACTGCTCAAGCACACGAAAGCCGCACGCAGATCTCTCGAGTGGCTCTATGCGCACCGCACCCGCAACGTCGAATCGCTGAAAGCCATGGATCTCATCATCCGCATCCATGATCACATGGCGAAAAAGGTGATCGCCGTGTACGGCTCCGCGCTTCAGTATCGGGAGACGTACGCCAAAGATCCCTTTGACTGCAATGCGCTCGCACTCGTACTCGATCACGCTATCAAGCTCCTCGATGCACTGCGTCCCACGTGGGCCTCGATAGAAGAGGAATACGAAAGACAGGTGCGCGGGCGCATGGGCGATCCGAGCGATCCTGCCCGCGTACTCGCGGTGAAAGGTTCGCTCGAGCAGTTCATCGGCCGACTCACTCTGTGCCGCGATGAGACGCGGAATGGTTCTCCGCCTCCGCATCCCGAACACGCGGGGTTCAGAAGTCACTAAACGAGAGGGCGCCACGGTTGTGGCGCCCTCTTCTCTTTTGTTACTCTTTCGCTTTTAAAATGTCCGCCAATTTATCGAAACTCTGGCTCCATCCCTCGATGCACGGCTTTTTCTGGTCTTCCGGTATGCCTTCGTGTGTGAGGGTCATCTTTGTTTTTCCTTGCCCGTCCGAAGCTTTACCGCGTCCATCCGTAGCCTTTGGCGCAGGAGGATGCGAAGGAGGGGAATTCTTTTCTTCGAGATCCACGGTTATGCGCAATTGCATTGGCCAATCACCGGGCATTGCGTAGTGCGATGCCGGCACCACGTTGCCATTTTCGTCGGAGAACGAATCCGACATCACGAGCTGCTCTTTCGGTACGATGACTTTGTATGTGCCGGTGGAATAGAAATCCTGCTCGGGAGCGCCGTCGGCAGGCGAGCCGCGCATGCAAAAGAGATATTTGCCTCCTACAATGAAATCCATCTGTACGACCGGTGCCGTGAACCCTGCTGGCCCCCACCATTTTCGCAACACATCGGGAGATCTCCACGCATGCCAAACTTTCTCGACAGGAGCGTCAAAGGTGCGCGTGATCACTACGGGATGCTCGTCCTTTGTCATCGCGCTATATTATGTGCCGAGGATGGTGAGAGAAGTGTGAGAGCGTCCGGCTCTTGTATGAAGGACTGTGAGTGATACTGTTACCTGCAGTTGGAGGAAGTGCCATGATAGAAGTGAAGGTGCGACAGTTCCTTGAGTCTGGGGTGCAAGGTCTTGCGGCAGTCGTGATCGAGCGAGTGGACACAAAAGCATTGCTCTCGATGAGCGTTACGTCATTTGAGGCGGTAGAAGGCGTGATGGCCCTTACGAACGTAAAGTACGAGATGCCGGCGTCGTTCGAGGTCGTGAATCAAGCCTTTTGCGTGCTCGGCGCAGCTGTCGAAAAGGTTGTCTTGGAAGATATTGTGGATCAAAACGTCAAAGTCAAAATTTTTCTCAAAGAGAGGGACGGCACTGTGCACGCCATCGATTCGACTCCCGGCACGGGGATCGCGCTTGCTCTTCGCGCAGGAGTGTCGGTGTATGCCGAGGAGATAGTTTTCGAAAAATACGAAATTCTCCGCAAAGATGCCTCCGAGAAGCTTGCGAAGCCGGTGCAGAGCGAAAAGAAGAAAACCCATTCGCTCGAAGATATCGATCCGACCGAATTCGGGCCGCACAAGCACTAATAGAAAGTCCCCGCTGCACTCGCAACGGGGATTTTTTTTCAGAGACCCATCAAGGGGTCTCCGGCGTAGTTGGAGAAGTCGTACCACTTCGCGGCGTCATCCTTCGGCCACCAGCCAAATGGATTGACGATGTCGTGGATGCGATTTTTGTTCATCGACACGGCGTAGAACGCCGAGAAGTTGTTCGGCACTTCGCGTGCCTCGATGCAGTGCTCTATCATTGAGACGCAATCGGGATGACTCAATCCGACGAGCGGGATATCATCCCACGGCTTGTCGCGCTCGGCCACGCCTCCGAATCGCACGCAGATGACCTCGAGTCCTTTGTCTGCCCACCAGCGCCCTTGCTTCTCTAGGAATATCTTGTGCGCACCGTAAGGACTATCCGGCATCGGGTCGTTGTACGGCGAGATGCGGAACGGCTGCTTCCATGTACGGTACTTTTCGACGTGCACCGAAGAGGCAACTATCAGTCGTGCCCTGTAAAGCTTGGCGAGCTGATACATGTTTTCGCACATCTGTGTGTTGCCCGGATCCGTGCGCCAACTTTTCCAGTTCTCCGACCATGTATCCCACGCCAGATGAATGATGACGCTGGGATCGGCTCGTAGTATCGCAGACTCTGTCGCGGGGAAACTGCGGAGATCTATTTCCGGCTGATCGAGCAGCGTGAGCCTGTATTCGTCTTTCAGACCTTCGGCCAATACTCTGCCGATCTTGCCTTTTGCGCCAGTGATAACAACGCTCTTCTTTGAGTCCATTTCCACCTCCACTTTATCTGTGAAGGTTATACCACGACGCGCGCATTACGCGACCTCGGTCAGTATCTTGTTGATCTCCTGCATGCCTATCGGCTTCGTAAGATGCGCGGTAAAGCCGGCTTCTTTGGCTTTCCGCCGGTCTTCTTCGAGACCATAGCCGGTAATGGCGATGATGGGCAGATGCATTTTGCCGTCTGAGCGAAGCCGGCGCGCGAGCTCGTAGCCATTCATTTGCGGCATGCCAATATCGAGAAACACTATCTGCACTTCATTATTCGAGAGGAAGTCGAGCGCTTCGTAGGCAGAATAGACGCCGTGCGCTTCGCACCCGAGTGCATTCAAAAGCCGCACGAGCGAATCCGTGGCGGCATGATTGTCGTCGACGACGAGCACGGTTTTATTGGTGGGGTTCAATATCTCCAAAGGCATAAGCGAGTTATTCTACTCATTTCGACCCGCTTGTAAATGAGTAAAATGTGCGTCGGATGAAGCCTGTCTTTTGGCTCCAAATCATGAAGAATTGAGCAGTTGAAAGTCTTGTAAACTCATGCGTCATACTATATAAACAACGTATGCAGAAGCTCTGGTGGAAGCAGGCGAAGATCTACGAACTGTACGTCGACAAATTCGCCGGCAATTTCGTCGGGCTCACGGCGCGTCTGCCATATTTCAATGCGCTCGGCATCAACACGCTCCACATTTTGCCGCACTATCCAAGTGGCGGCGTCGACGACGGCTATGACATCACTGACTATCGCGCCGTGCGCGATGATCTCGGGACACTTCGTGATTTTGAAGCGTTCGTGAGTGCCGCGCACGCACTCGGCATACGCGTGATCACCGATCTCGTGCTCAATCACACCTCCGACCGGCATCCGTGGTTCATCGAAGCGCGTGCGTCCAAAGAAAATCCGAAGCGCAATTACTATCTGTGGAACGAGAAGGGTGAGGGGTTCGCAGAAGCGCCCAACATGTTCCCGCACCTGAAGCCGCACAATTGGATACCCAACGACGAAACACGGGATTATTATTTTGCGACATTTTACCCGCAACAGCCCGACCTCAATTGGGACAACGAAGCAGTTTTCGATGAAATGCTTTCGATAATGGAATTTTGGGCGCAAAAGGGTGTCGATGGTTTCCGTCTCGACGCCGCTGCGCATCTTGTAAAACGCGAGGGCACGAATTCTACCGGCTTGCCTGAATCGCACGCTGTCGTGCGAAAACTCCGTGCGGTGTTGGAGAAGAAATACCCCGAAGTCGTCTTCTTGGCCGAGTCCACATCCGACCCAAGACCGTATCTTCAGAGCGATGAATGTCACATGGCGTACGATTTTCCGCTCATGAGACAGCTATGGCTCACGCTCATGGATCAGGACCACGCTTCACTCGACAGCTTGGTGGCGTCATCCAGAGACGTCCCCGAAAATTGCCAGTGGGCCACATTCCTGCGCAATCACGACGAGATATCATTGCGCAATCTGCCCGATGCCGATTACGTGGCTTTGCAAAAGTTCCTCGATCCCGAAGCAAAATACATGTGCGATGGATATCCTGCAGTACGGGTGGCGGAGGTTTTCAATGGTGATGTAGAAAAGATCATTGGCGCTTTTGAATTGCTCTACTCTCTGCCCGGCGCGCCCATCATGTACTACGGCGACGAAATAGGCTTGCGCAATCTGCCGCGCGATGCGGGTCTTATCGATATGCGCAAATGCGTTCGCAATGATTTCGATTGGAAGGAAGCCGAGCGCCAAATGGCCGATCCCAATTCTCTCTGGAATCGCACCGCTGCCCTCATCAAGCGCACTGCCGTGCCGACCACGCAGGAGGGCGAAGCCGCCCCCGTCGCATAGAGCACGGTATGATGTTTGGGTATGGAACATACCCCTACGCACGGTGATCACGCCGGCGAGTTTTTGAAGAAATTAATGCGGTATTATTGAGGAATAGAGTATGACCCAAGATAGATCGTTCTCGATATTGCGTATCGTGTTCGGGGGCATATGGCTTATAGACGCTTATTTCAAATGGTCACCGGCTTTCATTGATAATTTCACCGGCTACCTCACCGATGCCGTGCAGGGGCAGCCCCCGCTCGTGCAGGCGTGGATAAATCTGTGGGTCAAGACCGTCGGTGTTGATCCGCATTTTTTCGCAGTGATCGTTGCGCTCGGGGAAACGGCGATCGCCGTCGGCCTCATATTCGGTCTGTTTACCAAGGTCGCGCACCTCGGCGGCATGGCGATGTCACTCGTCATCTGGTCCACGGCGGAGGGCTTCGGCGGGCCATACATGGCGGGCTCGACGGACATCGGCGCAGCCATCATTTATTTTATGCTGCACCTCTCTCTGTGGCTCGGAAAATCCTGGCGCTGCTACAGTATCGATGCATGGTTGAGACAGCGGTATTCCTTTTCTATCGGACGGTGGTGAATGCACTTGCAGTTTCGAAACTCGCAGGGCGTTATTTTTCCAACCGTGCGTGAGCCGTACTTGGAGACCAGTTCGCATGCCAGCTTTCGGCTGTGCTCAAACAGTCGAAACTGCAAGCATACCCTCTCGCTCGGGAACAGAATGCGACAGTCTACGTATGGTCGGAAAGTATCTGCTGAATCGAGCGCAGACGTAACGGCTTCGTGACGTGGTAATCGAAACCGGCTTCCATGGCGCGGCGCTTGTCCTCATCCTGTCCGTAGCCCGTTACGGCCACGAGCACGGCACCGTCCGATTCTCTCTGTCGTATCTCCCGCGCCACATCGTAGCCGCTCATGTCCGGCATTCCGATATCGAGGAACACGAGGTCGGGCAGCTTCTCGGCAAAGGCGGAAAGGCCGCTCAAACCGTCGTAGGCCACGGAGGTGACACAGCCGAGGTGCCTGAGCGCGAGGGCGAGAATGTCCGCCGCATCTTTGTTGTCGTCCACCACCAACACCGTTTTTCCCGCGAGTGCCGTATTCATGTGCGTTTAATTCTAGAGAAAAGACGCCGTTATTTCGATGACGATGCCAGCGGCAGCGTTATCTCGAATTCCGCCCCCTTTCCGATGCCTTCACTTATAGCCGATACCGAGCCTCCGTGCAAATTCATGATCTTTTTGACCAGATAGAGCCCGACACCCAATCCGCGGGGGCGGTGGGTATTGGATGCGCGGCTGAAGAGGTTGAAGAGCTTGGGCAACATGTCGCTCGATATGCCGGTACCCTCATCGCGCACCGTTACGCGTGCCTCTGTATCTGCAGTAACCTCTACGCGTATCGTGCCCTCCTTGCCGCTGTATTCCGTGGCGTTCTTTATCAGATTGTAGAGCGCTTGATGCAAACGCACGCTATCTCCGTCGACGACGATCGGTTCATTTGGTGTCCACACCGTGAGTTTGGTCGAGGAATCTTTGACGAGGTCTTTGGTCGCGTCGACCACGTCGGTAACGATATTTCGCAGATCAATGTGCGCTTTGTTGACGGTGAGTGCGCCCCGCGTGAGACGCGAGACGTTCAGCAGGTCGTCGAGCAGGCGTCCGAGGATCTCTATCTGGCGCGTCGCTGTTTCGAGCAGCTGTTTATTTTCCGGATTGTTTGTCTTCTCGCTCTCGAGATGCATGATATCGATCGACGTGGCTATCGGTGCCATCGGATTGCGCAGTTCGTGCGAGAGGATGGCAAGGAATTCGTCTTTGGCGCGGTCGTTCTCTTCGAGTTGCGCGATGTAGCTTTGGATCTGGCCCGCCATTTCATTGAAGGTTTCGGAGAGTTCGCCTATCTCACCCGACGATGTGACCGGCACGCGCTCGGAAAAATTGCGCTTGCGTATCTGGCGCATGCCTTCGATAAGATCGGCGATGGGTTCGCCGAATGTGCGGTAGAGCAAGAATGAAAAGAAGGAAAATGCGACCGCGAGAAAAAGCGCGTAGGCCAAAATGGTGTCGCGCATTTGCGAAGTGATGGAATCGATGAGGTCGCTCGAAAGATTGGCTTCGTGGAGGCGGCCCGAGAGCACGTCGAGGGGGAGCAGTCCCACGATGAGCGTCGGGACAACAGTTGCCCCGACGATGAAAAGAAAGAATTTTATTTTAAGCGACATACTGCGTCAGCGGCCTAGCGGGGGGGGGGGAACTTTTTAGTAAGCCGCTCGGGCCGCGCCATATCGGGAAATAGCCGAGGATGAGCAGCAGGAAGAAGCCAA
>CAZHOB010000031.1:0-19154 GCA_964534465.1 uncultured Candidatus Saccharibacteria bacterium | reverse complement strand
GGCAAGTCCGTGCAGCAACGCGACATCACCGCATATCATTTCGGCACGGGCCCGAAGAAGCTTCTTTTTGTCGGCGGCATTCACGGCGGGTATGAATGGAACACGGTGTTGGTCGCGTATCAGCTGGTGGATTATTTGAAAGCAAATCCGAGCGCCATTCCTGCCAATGTGACTGTCACTGTCATTCCCGTGTTGAATCCCGACGGTCTTTATAAGGTCGTCGGCAAAGAAGGCCGCTTCACTGCGGCCGACGTGCCCAATTCGCAAGCCACGCTCGTCTCGGGCCGCTTCAATGCAAATAATGTAGACCTCAATCGCAACTTCGACTGCGATTGGCAGCCATCCGGTATGTGGCAAAACACGGCAGTGGACGGCGGAAGCTCGGTATTTTCAGAGCCGGAAGCGCAGGCCATCAAAGATTTCATCACGTCGTACGCTCCAGCGGCCGTGGTCGGCTGGTACAGCTCGGCGGGAGGAGTGTACTCATCAGATTGTCATGCCGGCATCTTGGCGGAAACCAAAGCGCTCACCAATCTGTACGCCAAAGCGTCCGGTTATCCCGCGCATGCATCATTCGATAATTACGCAATCACCGGTGATATGGAAAATTGGCTTGCCAAGACGAAAGTGCCCGCTATCAGCGTTCTCCTCACCACGCACCAAGACACTGAATGGGACAAGAATCTTGCCGGTATTCAGGCGCTGCTCAAGTACTACAGTCGATAATTATTTTTGAAAGTCCATGTCTTTTGCAAAAGTCGTCGCGGCGCTCGCCATAGTGGCCGCTCTCGGAGTCGGTGCTTATTTTTTCCTCGGGCAAAGCGCGCCGCAAAAGCAGGTGGTAGTCGAGCAAGTGGTCCAGAAGCCGACTCCTCTCGATGAGCAGATAGGCAAATCCGTGCAGGGTCGTCTGATACACGCATACACGTACGGCACGGGACCGACGCGTGTGGTATTCGTCGGCGGTATGCACGGCGGCTACGAATGGAACGCCGTGGTTTTGGCATACCAATTCATGGACTATCTCGCCGCCCATCCTGACACTGTTCCGGCCTCTCTCTCCGTTACTGTCATTCCCGACATCAATCCCGACGCCGTATATAAGGCCATCGGCAAGGAAGGTCCTTTCACAGTGGCCGACGTGCCCAAAGGCGATCTCTCGGCCGAACGATTCAATGCCCACGGTGTGGATCTCAACCGCAATTTCGATTGCAAGTGGCAGCCAAAAGGGACGTGGAAGGGGAATACCGTCTCGGCGGGCAGCTTCGCGTTTTCCGAGCCCGAAGCACAATCGATGCGCGATTTTGCAGCGTCCAAGCGACCGAGCGCTGTCATCTTCTGGCACAGCATGGCCAACGCCGTGTACGCTTCGGAATGTAAAAATGGAATTCTGCCGCAGACGCTTGATATCATGAACGCCTACGCAAAAGCCGCAGGTTATCCTGCGGTCAAGTCATTCGATGCGTATCCTGTGACTGGCGATAGCGAAGGCTGGCTCGCGTCCATCGGCATCCCCGCGCTCACGGTGGAGCTCTCCACGCACGACACCATCGAATGGGACAAAAACCTCGCGGGCATTCAGGCGGTATTGAATTACTACAAAAAGTAAAAGCGCCCCGTTAGTAGGGGCGCCCGTTGCTGTCGACGTAGACGATGCGATTTCTTTTGCGAACTTCCTTGCATTGCTCGCGCATGCGCTCTTGGAGCGCTATGGCGGCTTCGTAACCCGCCGGGTCTTCGCGCAACCGCTCGGTTACGTTATCGAGGCCGTCCTTAAGCATCGCTACCAAAGTCGAATGGCCCGGCGCGACCCGCATGTTTTCCGGTGAAACTTTCACGTACGTAGTGCGCATGTTCAGCTCCTCTGCCGCATCAATACTATCATTTTCCTTCATTTGTCCAGATTGAGGTTAAACCTCAATCCGAAGTGGCCGCCTCTTCTTTTGTCGGATATAGTGCCGTGATGAATAATCCGAATATTCCGAGCATCAACGTCTTCACCTTCAAAGACTTTCACAACTGGCTGAAGAAGCATCACAAGAGCGAGCACAAAGTGCGGGTGGTATTGCACAAAAAGCACACGGGCAAGACTGCGCCGAGCCACCGACAGCTCATTGAAGAGGCCATCTGCTTCGGCTGGATAGACACGACCATCAAGCGCATCGATGAAGACACCTTTGTGCGCAATTTTTCCAAGCGCAATGAGGGCAGTAAGTGGAGCGACAACACGCTCTCGTATGGGAAATACTTGGTAGAGCAGGGGAGAATGCAGCCGCAGGGCATGCATTTCTACGAGCAAGGCAAGAATAAGCCCACCCACGACCACGGCATTCCCAAAAATCCCGACATGCCAAGGGAATTGAAAAAGGCGCTCGCCAAAAATCCGGCAGCCAAGAAAACCTTCGAAAAGGTAGCACCTTCAATGAAACGAACCCTGTACCGCTACATCCTCCGCGCCGTCCAGCCAACCACGCGCGAAAAGCGAGTAAAACAAATCGTCGCCAATTACAGCACATCCACCAAATCCATCTTCCGCTCCACGGAGAATGTTTAACCATGACTGAATATTTATCCGAAGATGGTGATCTGATTCTCGAACTGGAATCGATAAGGCCGGTTGATAAGTCGACGCAGCTGAGCAGGATTCAAATCAAATCCACTTTGCGCACAAGAAAAACCATGTCGGATTTTGACGCAACAACAAGTCGATTCACATTAATTCTTATCATTTTCGCGATGGTTCAAATCGCGATAGCCTTATGCCAGTTAATTTTTGACGTCTACATTTCCGCGCATGTTTTGATGGGTTTTGGAATAGTTTTCATGCTGCTCTTCGGAGTGGGTTATATCTTTACCAAGTTGGACCCAGACAAAATACTAAAGAAATGAAAGGCGAAGCTGTCATATATACAAGCGACGCTTGTATAGACGTAAAGGTACCTGCAAAAAAAGCGCCCCGTTAGTAGGGGCGCCCGTTGCTGTCGACGTAGACGATGCGATATCTTTTGCGAACTTCCTTGCATTGCTCGCGCATGCGCTCTTGCAGCGCTAGATACGCTTCATAAGCCGCAGGATCTTCGCGCAAATGCTCGGTCACGTTATCGAGACCTTCCTTAAGCATCGCTACCAAAGTCGAATGACCCGGAGCGACCCGCATGTTTTCCGGTGACTTTTTGACGTACGTGGTGTGCATGTTCGTCTCCTTTTCCTTGGATAACAATACCATTTCGTTCATTTGTTTCTAACCGGCTAAAGTGCTATCGTCCACGGATGAATACACCACTTATCGTCCTCGGCATCGTTATCCTTTATTTGCTCGCCTGCATTCGCATCCTTCGCCAATACGAGCGGGGGGTGGTGTTTTCGCTCGGTAAATTCACGGGGGTTAAGGAGGCGGGGTTCAGGTTCGTTTTTGTGCCGTTTCAGCAGATGGTGCGGGTGTCTTTGCGCACGGTGACGATGCAGATTCCTTCGCAAAAGATAATCACTAAAGATAATGTGTCTATCGACATCGCGGCGGTGGCTTACTATCACGTCACCGATCCGGAGAAGTCAGTGATACAGATAGAAAATGTCGAGAGCGCGACCAATCAGATAAGTCAGACCACCGTGCGCAATGTCGTCGGGCAATTTTCGCTCGACCAGTTGCTCTCGGATACGCTCAAGATAAATGAGCAGATAAAAAATGTCATCGACAAGCACACCGAGCCGTGGGGGGCGGAAGTAACAGCTGTGGAGATCAAAGACATCACACTTCCCGACAACATGCAGCGGGCGATGGCCAAGGAAGCCGAGGCCGAGCGTGAGCGTCGCGCGAAAATAGTGGCGGCGCAAGGAGAATTCCAAGCGGCGGTGAAGCTCGGCGAAGCAGCCGACATCATCTCTCAGCATCCTGTGGCACTCCAGCTGCGCACGCTCCAGACCATGGCCGAGATAGCCACCGAAAAGAATTCCACCATCATCTTTCCGGCGCAATTCATGACGACCGTCCAAGAGGCGATGAAAATGCTCAAGATAGATTCCGCTACGAAGTAGGGTCGTTGTCCCATAAAAGTATGACGACTCTCGCGAGCGCGGTAATGGTTTTCTGGGCGATATTCGTACTCTATTGGTTCGTTTCTGCCTTTGGGATCAAACGCGACATTGGCCACGGCCCTTGGTGGCAGGCATGGTGGGTGCGCATCGTGCTCACCCTCGTGATACTCGGTGTACTGGCGCGACGTGCGCATCTCGGGCCTCTCGCGAATAATTTCAGATGGGACTACACGCCATTTCCGGGCGTACTCGCATGGCTGGGCGTAATTCTCACCGGCCTCGGTATCGCTTTTGCCATTTGGGCGCGCATGCATCTCGGGCGCAACTGGAGTCCTGCGCCCGCTCTCAAAGAAAATCATGAGCTCGTGACTTCGGGACCATACGCGTATGTGCGCCATC
The DNA here is from genome assembly GCA_964534465.1 of uncultured Candidatus Saccharibacteria bacterium. Classification (GTDB taxonomy): domain Bacteria; phylum Patescibacteriota; class Minisyncoccia; order Phycocordibacterales; family UBA2100; genus UBA10103. Next base: position 14,720 of record CAZHOB010000031.1, on the reverse strand, counting down.
CTATCTATACCGGCATCCTCGCCGCGATGCTCGGCACCGGATTCGTGAATGTGTCGTGGCTCGCTGTATTCGTAGTCGCTGGTGCGACGTTTCTTTGGCGCGTGAAGAGGGAAGAGGTGCTCATGATGCAAAAATTTCCTGATACGTATCCCGAATACAAAAAGCGCACACGGGCGCTCATTCCGTTCATTTACTAAAAACCGCTCACTGCTTGCTCATGAAGAGTGGGGTATGATGATACCAATTATCAATAGAACAATGGTACATGCAAAAATTTCTCGTTACGTATTTAGCGCCTGCCTCCATCATCGATGAATGGCGAAAGACCGAGCCGGCCAAGCGGCAGGAGGCAGAAAAAAAGATGCAGGAAGATTGGAAGAAATGGGTAGCGGAGCATTCAGGCATATTTGCCGATTGGGGAGGGGGCGTCGGCAAAGTTAAAAAAGTTACTTCAGGCGGTGTAGCCGACGAGCACAACGACATAATGCTCTATGCCATCGTGCAGGCGGATAGCCACGAGGCCGCTGCAGAGATGTTCAAGAACCATCCACACCTCGGCATTCCGCAAGCATCCATCGAGATCATGCCCATCCAGCAATTGCCGGGGATGAAAGATTTTCAGCAATAGGTATGGCAGAAAAGCCGATGATCAATCTATCCGAACTCGAATATAAGCCGTTTCCCGGGCCGATGCCGGAGAATGTGAAGGCAAAGTTTGAAGGTGCCAAGCTTGCTTTCGTGGGGCCGAAGATCGGGGCGCGCAAGCTCGGTTACAGTGTCATACTCGTACCGCCCGGCAAAAGAGCATTTCCTTTTCACAGTCATCGCGTCAACGAAGAGGCATTCTTTATCCTTGAAGGCGAGGGCGAGGTGCGCATCGGCGAGAAAACGTATCCCATCAAGCAGGGAGATTTCATCGCGCATCCGCCCGGCGGGCCGGAGACGGCACATCAGATAATCAATACTGGCGGCAAAGAGCTGCGCTACATCGGCATTTCCACGCGCGAATCACCGGAAATAGCCGAATATCCCGACTCCAAAAAGTTCGGCGTGATGCACGTGGAGGGTATGAATCCCGATGGCACGCCAAAGAGCATCCGTTACCTCGGCAAATTGGATCAATCTATGCAGTACTGGGACGGGGAGTAGTTGCGGGCTGGTATAATAGCGAATATGAGAATGCTTAAGGTGATGCTTTTTGCCCTGCTTTTTGCGCCTTCGGGAGTGGCGCTGTATGTTTTTGTACTGCAGAAGCTGTGCTTTACGCCCGCGTCGTACTGCGATACGTACAATATGCTCGCCGGATACATCACCATGTACGGCAATTTCGTGATGGGATTTGTGCGGCCCGAGTGCGTGGCAAAAGGGCCGGATGATTGTATCGCCAATGCGCTGATGATCATGTTCGCCACGCTTTTCGTGCTCGGTATTTTGCTCGGGCTCCTCATTTTTCACACCAAGAAAGGGTCGATGCAAATGCGACCACCGCTGTTCTAAATTATTCAGAAAAACAAAAGCCGCCCTTTTCCAAAAGGGCGGCCCTGATTCATTGTGCCGCGTCTGCGGCGTTATTCGTGCGGAACGCCCGCGCGGCGACCAGAGTGGGGGTCGCGCGGTGAAGTGTGCCAAGGACCAGATCGGCAAAAGGCAACACGACGTTGAGATTGCGATTGTGCAACAAGTGATGGATGCGATGATGCCAATCGAGCCACTGGAAGATGCGCCACTGTTCCAATTTGCGCTGCTTGGGCAGATGCATGCACCAGTGCACGTATTCGTACACGGTGTAGTAGCCAGCGGCGATGCATATACCGGTGCAGCTGATAGCGACAGCGATCGACCACATATCGAAGTATGCGAACAGTGCGGCGACTGCAATGAACGGTGCTGATCCCAGCGGAATAATGACAAGACAATTCCACCATGCCATCGGGATCACTTTTCGATCCGCGTCTATATCTTCGGCCGGATGGTTCTGAAGCTGATACGAGTCGTCCGCCTTGAAGATACGGTGATGTGTTTGGTCATGCGCATTGTACGGATAGGTGAGTATCCACAGAGGCTTGTGCATGACGTTTTTATGCATCCACCATTCGAACATGGATGCGACTGCGAGGCCGATCACCACGGTCAAAAAAACTGCGACAATAACGCTCATGGCTTCCTCTCGATCCTTGATTTTCTGCAAAGATTATACCCGAACGTGATTCCCATACCCCTTGCCATGCAGTATGATTCATCGCATGGCACCATTCGCGTATCGATTGCCGCAGAACATTGTAGCAGTGTTCAAGCCGCGCAATCTTATTTGGCACGGTTTGGTCATCGCACTCTCATTCGTCGCCGTCGTTACGGGATTCGATTGGTGGTATTTTCAGGAGACACGCAGTGCGCTTCTCTTCCAGCTCGCCATTCCGGCGGCGCTACTCGGCTTTGCCGTGCCCGTATTCACACCGTTCGTCCTTCTCACCGCCAAGACAAGGCAATTACAAAACGCCGGATACGCACTCGGGCAATCGGCAGTGCTTGCGTGGATGCTTTCCGCGCTTTACAAGGTTTTTACCGGCAGAATGCACCCGCCGCTCGTCAACAACGCGAGCACGCTCTCGGACATCAGCAGGGATTTCCATTTTGGTTTTATGAACGGCGGCGTTTTCTGGGGCTGGCCGTCGTCGCACACGACCGTCGCGTTTGCCATCGCCTTCACCGCCATCACGCTTTTCCCGCGTCCCAAGGTGAGATTCTGGGCACTCGCTTTCGCGCTGTATGTGGGAGTGGGGGTCTCGATCACCATTCACTGGTTCTCCGATTTCGCGGCAGGCGCGATACTGGGCACGCTCGTGGGGACTATCGTCGGCGAAGCGTTCCGAAACAGAGAGTGATTGACAGCGACATGCATCAATGATAGGATATCTCAATCAATTCAGGGTGATCCAGAGAAGCAGGGATCGACCTCCAACTCCACTCCTTTTTGATGCAGCCGAAGAAATTCGGTCGCTTATCCATCCAATTTCATCCACATTGCTATGCAAGAAGGAACAATTGCCCGACTCACCGATAAGGGTTTCGGATTCATCTCTCGCGAGGGTCAGGAAAAGGATCTCTTTTTCCACTCCAACGAGCTCGTCAACGTTAAGTTCGATGAGCTGCGCGAAGGTGACAAGGTGAGCTTTGAGGTCGGCCAAAGTCCGAAAGGACCCAACGCGCTCAAGGTCAGCCGCGTCTAAGTAAAGGCACAAAGCGCCGTTGCCCATGGGCAACGGCGCTTTTGCATTTTGTGGTAGCATGCCCTCATGTTGATAGATGAAATAACACTTCGACTCGAGGCGGGGAGCGGCGGGCGCGGTGCCGTGGCTTTCTCCAAAGTGCGTCTCACGCGGGGTCCCAATGGCGGCGATGGGGGGCGCGGCGGCAACGTCTATTTTGAAGGAGTCACCGATATCAACGCGCTCGCAGCTTTTCAGAGCAAAAAGGACATCAAGGCCGACGACGGTCAGAATGGCCGCGGCTCTTTTGTCGACGGCAAGAGCGGCAAAGATCTCATGCTCAAGGTGCCGGCCGGCACGCGCATCGTCAATCTGGAGACTGGATTCGCAAAAGAGATCAATAGCGTAGGGGAGCGCGTGCTCGCCGCGGGTGGTGGCAAGGGCGGGCGGGGTAATTTCAAATTCCGCGGCCCGACTAATACGACACCCAAGCAATTCGAGCACGGCACAAAGGGCGATATCGCCCAGTACCGTCTCGAGTTGCGCCTTATCGCAAAGGTGGGATTGGTCGGCTTGCCCAATGCCGGCAAATCGAGCTTGCTCAACGAACTCACGCGCGCGAAGAGTAAGGTCGCGGGGTATGCGTTCACCACTCTTGAGCCGCACCTTGGCGATTATTACGGACTCATTATCGCGGATATTCCGGGGCTTATCGAAGGCGCCGCCGAAGGCAAGGGGCTCGGTGCCAAATTCCTCAAGCACATAGAGCGCACCAAAACTATTTTTCATCTCGTCGCGGCGAATTCCGAAGATCCCGTGCAGGATTACAAAACCGTGCGCGCCGAGCTCAAAAAATACAGTCCTGAAATGGCCAAGAAAGAAGAATACGTTTTTCTGACCAAGAGCGATGAGGTCGGTGAGGGTGAGCTCAAAAAAGCAGTTGCCGCGTTCAAAAAAATCAAAATGGCGGCAATTCCCGTCTCCATCCTTGAGCAAGAGACGCTGGAGCAGGTCAGAAAGATACTCAACGGCATCAAAGATACAAAGCAAACCGTGATTTAATTACTGCATGGATACGCAGCTCTTCGTGTGGCTGAACGGCCTCATCGGCCACTCGAATTTTTTTGATGAGGCTGTGTATTTTTGTGCGCAGCTCCTACCGCTCGTGGCTATCGGCGGAATTCTTGGCTGGCTGTACATGGCCGATGTCGGATGGCGGCAGAAGGCGCACATATTTTTTGTGAGCGCATTTTCCATCCTGCTTTCGCTCTACGGAGTTGTCGGATCGATACAATTTTTGTACCAACGGCCGCGACCATTCCTCGCGCTCGCGTCCAACCATCTTTTTGATATCGCGACGCCATCATTCCCATCCTCGCATGCGACATTTTTCTTCGCGCTCGCGACCGCGATCTACTTCCACAATAAAACGTGGGGAATCGGATTCTTTATTCTCGCCGCGCTCGTCAGCATCGCCCGCGTGATAGCCGGCGTGCATTATCCGCTCGATGTTGTTGCCGGTGCCGCTATCGGCATTATTGTTGCCTCATGTGTCGCGATGGGGGCACGAAAATGGTGGCCTATCCACATGGTACATTAATCGAATCTGGGGTATATTCCTGCGATGTCCGACTCCGAAAAATGGTGGGCGCTGGTGTTTTTGGTGCTGGCGCAGTTCATGATAGTGCTCGACGTGTCAATAATGAACGTGGCTCTGCCGTCGATCCAACGTGAATTCAATCTCACCGTTACCGACCTGCAGGCGATGGTAACGATCTACACGCTCGCTTTTGGCGGTTTTTTGTTGCTCGGTGGGCGCGCCGCAGATCTCTACGGTCGCCGACTCATATTTCTGTGCGGGCTTCTCGGGTTCACGACCGTTTCTTTGCTTATCGGCATCGCTGATTCCGCGGCGCTCATGGTGCCGCTGCGCGCGGCGCAAGGATTTTGCGCCGCTTTTATGTCGCCCGCCGCGCTTTCTATCGTGCTCACGATGTTCCATGCACCGGAAGAGCGTGGGAAAGCGCTCTCGATCTGGGGCGCTGTCTCTGCGGGCGGGGCGACAGCCGGCCTCTTGCTCGGCGGTTTGCTCACACAATATCTCAGCTGGCGGTGGAACTTTTTCGTCAATGTGCCGGTAGGTATCGCCGTATTTTTCGCGGCGCTCCGGCTCGTGCCTTCGCATGACGCCGAAGAAAGTGATCGTACGCTTGATCTGCCCGGCGCGGCGCTCGTGACCTCCGGCCTCATGCTCGCGGTCTACACGCTCTCACACGCACACGAGTGGGGATGGACATCGTCGTTTGTACTCATGGGAGGAGGCATCGCACTCGCGCTTCTTATCGCCTTCCTCATCAATGAAGGATTGGCAAAGCATCCGGTCATGCCACTCCGTTTTTTCCGCATCGGCAATGTCGGCGCGGCGCTCTCGGTGCAGCTGCCCGTGACCGCCGCGCTTTTCGCCATGTTCTTTTTCATGTCGCTCTATGTGCAGAACTTGATCAAATTCACTCCGCTTGAGACGGGCCTCGCATTCTTGCCGACCTCACTCACTGTCGCCATCAGCGCGATACTCGCGCCGCGCGTTATCGCTCGATTTGGTTTCAAAACAGTGCTCACCATCGCGCCGCTCCTGATGGCGACGGGCCTTTATATTTTTGGCCATGTAGCGATAGACAGCACATATATCGATTTCCTGCCCGGCCTTCTCATCACCGCGGTCGGCATGGGAATGTCATTTGTATCCATCACCATCGCAGCCACCAGTGGTGTCCTGGGACATCAATCCGGCCTCGCATCAGGGCTTATCACGACGGCGCAGCAGATAGGCGGCTCGCTCGGACTCGCCATACTCTCTTCGGTGGCTGCGCAGAAGACTGCAGATATGCTTGCGTCGTCTGCGGATCATACGCCACACGCCCTCGCGCCGGCGCTGCTCGAAGGATTCCACAGTGCATTTTATCTGGGCTCGTGTTTCGCTGTCGGTGCGAGCATTATCGCGCTCCTCTTCATTCGCCAACGGACGCGTCCCAATGTGGAAAATGTTTTGCCACGCTAATGCTATCCTTCAGCAATGGCACGGTGGCGTTCATTGCTCGTCATGGCACTCATTCTCACCGCGAGTGCAGGGGGTGGCACGTATTACTACTTTTACAAATGGAAGGCCGCGCCGCAGACGCAGAAAATAACGCTCGAATACAAAACACCGGAAGAAGCCGATCAGTACGTGCGCTTCGTCATGGAAGCATTTGATTCGATCCAGAAAAATTACTGGCAGAAAGCTTCCGATGCCGACCTCGCCAATCTTTTTGATCTCTCGGTGCAGAAAGCGACCAATGGTACGACGACACCCGCGGCAAAAGATCGCAGCGGCATCGCCACGATGCTCGCCGGAGCGTTCTCTAAAATTTCGAATGACGATGACAAGCGCCAACTGGCGGTCAATACCGTCATCGTCGCGCTCTACAACCTTGCACCGGCCGGCCGCAATCAGCTGCTTTCCACCAAACAGGAAAAGGCGCTTCGTCAGGAAGTGGCCAACGTGAATCCGAGTAAAGATCTCTACGCGGATGTCGGTGCCAAGCAGGGCGATAGCAAGGATGTCGTCGAGGCCGCATTCAAAGAAACGAAACAAAAGCTCGAAAAGGCAACGTCGACAGAGGCCAAACAGCAGCTCGCATCGGCGGAGTATGCGCACAAAGTGCTCGCTGCGGATGATACGAAGGCACGGTACGATCAGGCCAAAGTCGAGCCGACCATTTTCACACACACGCTCGGCGCGACCCTCTATTTGTACGTAGAAAAAATGTCGCCCACGACGCTCGATGAGTTCGTCGCCGCCATCAAGGCGAGCGAGAGCAATAAAGATCTCGACAGCGCCATCATCGACCTGCGCGGCAACATCGGCGGCGCGCTCGACATCGCTCCTTACTGGATAGGATTTTGGATGGGACTAAATCAGTACACCTTTGACCTTTTCCATCAGGGCGATTACACCGTGGAGCGCTCGCCGATAGGCAAGCTCGAAGGCCTCGATCGTTTTCGCGATGTCGCGATCCTTACCGACAACATGACGCAATCCACCGCCGAAGTGCTCTCCGCGGCACTCAAGAAGTTCCACCTCGCACACACCGTGGGAAGCAACACACGCGGATGGGGGACTGTGGAAAATACGTTCCCGCTCACTAATACCGTGGATGCGAGCACTACCTACACGCTGCTCCTCGTGCATTCGCTCACGCTGCGCGATGACAATCAGCCGATAGAAGGTCGCGGTGTCGATCCGGATATCAATATTGCCGACAAGAATTGGCAGAGCCAGCTCGCCGCCGTTTTCCGCTCCGCCTCGCTCATCTCAGTGCTCAAAAAAGAAGCCGCGAAGCCGCCGTTGCGCGATTAACGGCATCATGCCTGCCACGTTAGAGGCCGTGGTTTACGGTTCTCTAATGGGGTATAGTCTCAATATGAAGGTGCCTGCGCTCGTCATTGCGGGAATCATCGCGGTCGGCCTCGGCATTGTACTCGTTCCGCTCCTCATGCGCCGTGCCGTAGCCTCGTATATGTACACGAGTGTTAATGATGTGCCGCATACAGAGGTGGCTCTCGTTCTGGGTGCATCCGTCGTGCGCGGCAAACCTTCGCCCATTTTAGCTTCGCGCACAGATGCCGCTATCGAGCTCTACAAGGCCGGCAAGGTGAAGAAGATCTTGGTTACCGGCGACAATGGCGAAGACGTGCATGACGAGGTGACGCCCGTGCGCAAATATCTGACCGATGCCGGCATTCCGGATACGGATATCTTTCTCGACCATGCCGGATTCGATACGTACAGCAGCATGTACCGAGCGCGTACCATTTTCCAAGCGGAGTCCATGACTGTCGTGACGCAGGATTTCCACATGCCGCGTGCGCTTTTTATCGCGCGGCAGCTCGGTCTCGTCGCATACGGATACGTCGCTGCGGGCGAGGAGGTGAATATCTACGATCACCTGCGAGAAATTCCTGCTTCGGTCAAAGCGCTCTTCGATATCTATACGCATCGCACGCCGCGCTACCTCGGCGACCAGATACCGCTCTCCGGCTCGGGGACGACCACATGGTATTGATATGAGCGAACAAAAATTCGTCCTATTCGATTTCGACGGCGTCATCGCAGATTCTTTTTCGTTGTCATACGCCATCCAACATCATTTTTTTCCGCGCCTTACCGAGCAGGCGTACCGGGAAATGTTCGGCGGCAATATCTACGAATCGCACAAATTGCTCATTGAAAGCGAGAGCCCCGTTACGCGCGAAGAGTGGTTCGCCAAATACATGCCGCGCATGAAAGATGAAGTCCATTTATTCAAGGGAATGGATAGTATAGTCAGAAAAATCGCTGATCAGTATGCGCTGGTCATTATTTCTTCCGGCACCAACCACGTCATCGAAGATTTTCTCGTGCGGCACGATCTCGAATTGTGTTTTCGTGCGGTGCTCGGCGCGGATGTACATGAGAGCAAGGTGGAGAAGATACGCATGGTCTTCGAACGATTCGACACCTCGCCCGCACAGAGCGTTTTTATCACCGACACGCTCGGCGATATGAAAGAAGCAAAAGAGCACGAACTTGGCGTGATCGCATGCTCGTGGGGCTATCACGAGCGCGCAGTGCTCGAGCAGGGCCTGCCTTTTCGTATCGTCGATGAACCTGCACAATTGCCCGATGCTGTGGAGGATTTCTTCGTGCGTTCTCTTGTTTGAAAGCCCTGCCTGCCGGCAGGCAGGCTCCACTCGGAGAGCCGCACGCGGGGCGCTGCCTGCGCCGTCCCGAAACTCGCCCGCGAACACATCATTATCGATGGTGCGCTGTACTTAGGGTTAAGAGGCATTTTTTACTTGAGCTGTGCTCAAACAGTCGGTCCGCCACAGACAGCGCCCCGCGTGCGGTTCCGGACTCCCTGCCTGCCGGCAGGCAGGGCTGCCGTCCGGTAGTTTCAAACAAGCTATCCCGAAATTGCGTTGAGCTCCGCCATATCTGCAGGATTTAGCTCAAAATCGAACACCTCAGAGTTTTCTTTGATGCGCTGCGGGCGGGAGGATTTGGGTATCACGACGGTGCCGTGCTCCAAACACCAGCGGATCAGTATCTGTGCCGTCGTCTTGCCGTATTTGGCGGCGATCTTTTCTATTACCTCGTCGTGCAGATGCGCGCCGCGCGTGAGCGGGCTGTACGCCTCGATCACGATGTTCCTCCCGCGACAGTATTCCACGATGTCTTTTCGGAGAGAGAACGGGTTGAATTCTATCTGGTTGACCGCCGGCACGACGCGTTCGTAGTATTGCAGTTTTTCAAAATCCTTCAGGCCGTAATTCGAGACGCCTATCGCACGCGCGAGGCCCGCTTCATACATCTTCTCGAGCGTTTGCCAGATATTTTGCGGGATAAAGGGGGTGGGCCAGTGAATGAGGTAGAGATCGATATAGCCGATGTCCAGATTCTGCAGGGATGCGCGGAATGCTTTTTCGGGAAAGAAAAAATCGGTGGGGAAGAGTTTGGTCGTTACGAAAATGTCTTCGCGGCGGATGCCGCTCGCTTTCACCGCTTTACCCACGCTCTTTTCATTGCCGTAGAGCTTCGCGGTATCGATAAGGCGATAGCCCATTTCGAGAGCTGTCCGCACGGCCGTCTCTGTTTCTTCGCCGTCGCTCATCTTCCACGTGCCGAGTCCCAAGAGCGGCATTTTGACCCCGTTATTCAGCGTGACCGTTTTATCCATTTACCTATTATAGCGTTTTTGGTCTAACAGGACGCCATATAAAAAAAGAGACCCGCGAGCGGGTCCCAAAAAATTCAGTTCTTATTGCAAACCCTATTGCCGACAGTTCGGCAGACTTCCCATACGACTTCGCCGTTTTCGACGCGATATTCCTGCCATGCATCGACGTACGCCCATGGCTCGCCATGCCCGACATACTCCACGTGCATGACGTTTGGCTTCGGGTACGTGACGCGAAGTTCCTGCGTCTTCGTGGCCGTTTCACCATTTCCCAGAGAGTACGTGCTCTCTATCGTGCCGCCGATGATGCCGCCATCTTCGTTGCGGACGGCTTTGACGAGGATCTTGGAACCCATGTCTTTCAATCGGTAACATTGCTGGTCCACATCCAGGTCACAAAGACCAAACTTCGAATTGACCCCGATATCACGTGACGCAGGCCATGTCACGGTGATGAGAACGCTCTCATACCTGAGGTTTTCGTCGCGGGTATATTCATATCTCGAATATTCCGTCGCCGATGCCTGCCATACGATGCGCGAATTTTCCAGTTTTTCCACCCAGTACATGCTCCGCCACCCCGAATCATCAAGCCACTCAACGAGATGAGACTGTTGCGGGAGCATCGTTACCTTTGCATGCAACTCGCGGCCATTGATCACGAGCTTACTCTGCGGCTTTTTCGACCATGCGTCCGAAAGCAGATCGAGTCCGGCTGCTTGTACATTCCAGCCGGTAGCGAGGAACGAAGCTGTCGCAACAAGTACCACGAATATCTTTTTCATCGTAGGCCTCCTTGGCCTGATATTTGCCTGCGCCAGATAGTATCATTTCTTCGAGATACCTCAATTTTGCTATACTTCTAGCGCATGCCGGTATTGGAGGTGAAAGGTCTCACCAAGGTGTATGAAAAGAAACCCGCCGTTGCGGGCATCTCCTTTTCAGTGGGCAAAAATGAGATAGTCGGCCTTCTGGGACCCAATGGCGCGGGTAAAACCACGACCATCAACATGATGCTCGGCGTGCTGGAGCCGACCAGCGGTTCGATATTCGTTGACGGCACCGACGTCCACAAAGATCGTTCAGTGCTTGAGCGCATGAATTTTTCGGCGGTGTATGCGCAGTTGCCCGGCAACCTCACGGTTTGGCAAAATCTTAAGATCTTTGGATTGCTTTATGGCGTTCCGGGTCTGCATGGGCGCATCGCGGAGCTTCTCAAGGAATTCGACCTTGAACCATTTCAGAATGTAAAATTGGGGCTTCTTTCTTCCGGCGAGCAGACGCGCGCATCGCTGGCTAAGGCGATGCTAAATGAGCCGAAGCTTTTGCTGCTTGATGAACCGACTGCCTCGCTCGATCCTTCGACCGCGCGCACTGTACGCGAAAAGATCCAAACGTATGCTTCGAAGGGGAGCGGCGGGATCCTTTGGACTTCTCACAATATGCAGGAAGTTACTGATGTTTGTGATAGGGTGCTTTTTCTTTCTCACGGAAAAATAGTGCTCGAAGGCGACCCAAAGGAGCTGCCTAGGCAACATCACAAGAAGGATCTTGAGGAATTATTCATCACGGTGGCTCGCGAGCCGCTTTCTCTCGAAATATGAAACTCCTCCGCACATGGGCCATCGTTTTGCGGCAGTTCTATCTTCTGCGCGACAATCTGACGCGCCTTTTTCAGATATTCGTATGGATCATGGTCGATGTGACCTTGTGGGGATTCTTGAGCCATTACCTCAACAGCGTCGCGGCGGCCACGTTCAGCTTCGTACCGGTACTGCTCGGCGCGGTATTGCTGTGGGATTTCTCGGTTCGCGTCTTGCACGGCGTGACCACGGCTTTTTTGGAAGACGTGTGGTCGCGTAATCTGCTCAATATTTTTGCGACGCCGATGACCGTGCCTGAATATATTCTAGGAATGATATTTTCCAGCATAGCCACCAGCGGGCTCGGCCTCATCGCCATGCTCTTGCTTGCAAGCCTTTTTGGATTTTCATTCTTCGTTTATGGATTGATGGTCGTGCCGTTCTTGCTCATTCTTTTCGCGTTCGGCATTTCTCTCGGTATCATCGGTATGGCAATACTTCTGCGCTTCGGTCCATCTTCAGAGTGGCTCATTTGGCCGATAGGCGCGGTGCTATCGCCGTTCGTCGGCGTCTTTTATCCCGTTTCCACCCTGCCGCTCTGGATGCAGTACATTTCCAAGATCCTGCCGCCCTCTTATGTATTCGAAGGCGTGCGAGCCGTGGTCGCTCATCAATCATATCCCGTCAGCGAACTCCTATTGGGAGCGACCCTCGCGATCGGCTATATAGGACTGGCCTACCTATTCTTCCAACGCATATACAAGCGAGTGGTTCGCACCGGCCTTATCACTCGTTTTAGTGCCGAAAGTGCGTGAGAAAGAATTGGCACGAGAGTACGTCTCTGTTAGTATCACTCTATGAGGTTTTTTCCTATTGCTCTACTCTCGCTCGTCCTCATGGCACCCCTCAGCGCCTTCGCCGCTACGACCAATTTCGAAGTTACCGGCTGGTTGCCATACTGGCGCGCGTCTTCGTCCACCAAAGACGTGCTCCCGCACCTCGATATGCTCACCGAGATAAATCCCTTTGTGTATACCTTGAAGAGCGACGGCTCTATCGTGGACAACGGCAAAATGGACCAAGAGCCTTGGACGGATCTTGTGTTCGAAGCCAAAGCCAGAGGCGTGCGCGTGATCCCGACCATAATGTCGGGAAGCGGCGCCACCATTCACAATCTCCTCAGTCACTCGGGCAGCCGCGTCGCGCTCGAGGATAGGATAGCGAAGATAGTCATCGACAACGATTTCGACGGCATCGATATCGACTTTGAAGGAAAAAAGGCGGAGACAAAGAATTATTTCTCCATATTCCTCAAGGGTCTCTCCATGCGCCTCGGCCAGAAGTGGCTGATGTGCACGATAGAGACACGCACGCCCATCGACAGCCGCTACTATGGCACCGACATTCCGTCGGACGCCACCATCTACGCCAACGATTTCAAAATGATCAACAAGTACTGCGACCGCGTGCGTATCATGGCGTACGACCAGATGGGTATCGATCAGAAACTCGCCAAAGATGCCGAGACTTCGGCCGAAGTGTATGCGCCGCTCGCCGACCCTCGGTGGGTAAGGAAGACGATAGAGATCGCCGCGCGTGATATCAGCAAGAAAAAAATACTCATCGGCGTGCCCACCTACGGCTATGAATACGACGTGATGGCGTATTCGGGCCCGTCGTATACATATAATCTGCTCTGGTCATTCAATCCGGGTTACGTAAAACAGATCATGGATAAGTACGGCGTAGTGCCGCAGCGCAATTCCGCAGGCGAGATGTTCCTTACATACACGCCGGTGCCCGAAGGCTCCACGACGCCGACCATACCTGCCGTGCCGAATTCAGCAATGGTTTCTGCTGCTGCGGCCGCGATGTACGCCAACACGCTCAATTCGCACATGAATTTCCGTCTCATCGATTGGCCCGACGCGCAATCCATCGCGGGCAAAATAGAGCTCGCCCAATCTCTCGGCGTGCGCGGTGTGTCCATCTTCAAGCTCGACGGCGGCGAAGATCCCGGCATTTGGGGCGTTCTCGCAGGTGCGGTACAAACACCGGTGGCCGCTTCGCCCGATATTGTTCCTACATCGGTGCTTGCGCCGATAGCGCGCACGCTCGTCATCGGTTCTATTGGCGAAGACGTGCGCACGCTGCAAAAAGTGCTCAATATAGATCCCGCCACGGCTGTAGCGACGGATGGCGTGGGTTCGCAAGGGCAAGAGACGACCCGCTTCGGTCCGGCCACGCAGACGGCGGTGCAAAAATTTCAGGAGAAATACGGCATCGCGCAATCCGGGTCGGGCGGCTACGGCTCCGTAGGCCCCGCGACCCGCGCCAAGATAAATACGCTGCTCGCGAATCTCTAGAGAAAATTTACTTGTCGACGGCACATAAACGTGCTTTTCTTCTTTGAGAGCAAAGGAGTCTCCAAAAATGGCGAAGCAATTTGAAATTGCGGTGGCTGAAGCTATTACGAAGTGTAAGACCCGTGATCAGTTGGACGTGCTCGAAGAACTCATTTTGGAGTGCGAAATTACGACTTTCCACGAAGGGATCATTTCCGCCATCACGCTTCTGTCTCTCGATAATCAATGGTGGGGCGATCATCGCGGCGTGATCGAATATATTCGAAAAGAGAAAGAACGATTTCCGAGCCCGTATCAAAGCCTGATCGACAGCCAGTATCCCGAAAACTTTTAAGGATGGCCAACAGTCTGAGTTAGCTGACCCCCGCATCCGCGGGGGATTTTTTTGACTAATCACTTAAAATAGGGCACTATAGAGCCACGGTGCCTCGGCAACGAGGCCCGCCTGCCGGTCGGCAGGCATTTTAATTTATGGAAATTCGTAACATCGCTATTATCGCGCACGTCGACCATGGGAAAACAACTCTCACGGATGCGCTGCTGCGCCAGATGGGCGTGGCCGAAGAGGGAGTGTCGATGGACAGTAACGCGCTCGAGCGCGAGCGCGGCATCACTATTTACAGTAAGAACGCCGCCATTTTTTATAAAGATACGAAGATAAATATCGTCGACACTCCGGGGCACGCCGACTTCGGCAGCGAGGTGGAGCGCGTGCTTCGCAGCATCGATTGCGTGCTGCTCGTCGTCGACGCGCAAGAGGGCCCGATGCCGCAGACGCGTTTCGTGCTCAAGAAATCACTTGAGCTT